>NZ_QAIW01000417.1:3727-4306 GCF_003061285.1 Stenotrophomonas sp. HMWF003
AACGCCGGTACCGCAGACCCCGCCGCCGACGCTGGTGCAACGCCAGGCCGAAGCGATGGTGGCCGAGTACCAGCAGGCGATGGCGACCCTGCCAACCGCCCAGGTGGGCGGAGAATGGCAGCCGGCGCTGCGCGAGCTGGACAGCAGTGCCGACCACATCCGCGCCGCCCTCAGTGAAAACCCCCGCTCGCGCGTTCTGCTCGGGCAACTGCAGCGCACCTACGCGCTGCGCCTTGAACTTACCCAGCAGGCCGTGATGGCCGCTGGCCTGCCATCCTGAAGGAGACACCACCATGCACCATTCATTGCGTCTGATCGCAGCCCTGGCCCTGCTGCTGCCGTTGGCGGCGCAGGCGGCCACCCGTGTGGATGAGCGCGCCCCGCTCGGCGCCGGCGGGCGCGTGGAAGTAAGCAACATCGCCGGCAAAGTCAGTGTGCGCGGGTGGGACCGCAACGAAGTGGCGTTGAGCGGTTCGATGGCCGACGGGCTGACGCTCAAGCAGGACCGCAGCGCCAACCGGGTGCGCTGGGAGGTGGTCTATCCGCGCGGTCGGAGCAACGGAGGCGCGACGCTGGAAC
>NZ_QAIW01000043.1:0-6846 GCF_003061285.1 Stenotrophomonas sp. HMWF003
CACCCACTGCCCGGCATCCACCGCATGCAGGTTGTCCGGGGTATCGCTGGCACTCTGCCGGGTGCGCACGATCTTCCACGGCTGGCCGGCCAGCGCGATGCCCTGCGGGCCAGGGATGTCCTGCAGGCGGAAGGCGAAGCTGGGCAGTACATCGGGAGATTCGCTGCGCGGCATGGTGGGCAGCGGATAGGTCAGGTTCGCGGGGCCAACGAAGGATTTCTGGCCCGCGTGCACGGTGATGTTGCCGGGGCAGGTCACGGTCAGGTTGCCGCCGGCCAGGGTGATGCTGGCACCGCCGGCCGTGGCGATATGTACCGTCTTCGGCGCGGCCATTTCGACCGCCCCGCCGGCACTGGCCGCGCGCAGGGCGTTGCGCGCCTGCAGCAGGATCTGGTTGTCCTGGGCCTGCACGATCAGCTCGCCCTGCCCGCTCACCACGCTGAGCGTGTTCCCGGCGGCCGTGCCCACGGTGGCCGCCAGCACGCCGATGGCCTGGCTGGCGTGGACACGCGCCTGGCCTTGGACGACACATTCGGACGCCTGCCCGCTGGCCAGGCTGAGCACCTCGCCCACCGCCCATTGCAGGCTCTGCCCGGCGACCTGCACCAGACCGTCGCTGCCAGACAGGCCGAGGGTCGCATCGCCGCTGTGCGGCAGGCGTCCTTGTCCGCCACCGCTGGCGTACCCCGGCGCGTCGGCCCGGCCACTGTCGAACGCGTCCCCGGTCACGGTGGTACGGGTGCTGCGCAGCAGGCTGGCCAGCGGCGCAGGCGCATCCTGCTGGCCCGCCACGCCGGCGTGCGCGGCGACGGCGACGCTGCGGTGCACACTGGTGGCCTGGTGCTGGACCCGGCCAAGTTCGTTGAGCTGGGTCAGCAGCGCACTGGGGGCGACCGCCTCACCGGCCGGCGCGCGGGCAGCGCGTGGGTGCGCGCTGAGCCACAGGCCGGCGCGGGCGCGCACGGCTCCCCAGGCATCGGTGCGAAGCTCGTTGCCTTCGCCCCGCAGGCTGCCGCGGAAGTTGTCGGCCTGGTGGATCAGGTGCCCCAGGTTGAGCTGGGTGCTGGCATGGGTCGTGGCCAACTGCAGGCGCAGCTGTCCATCGCTGTCGTCGAACAGCAACCGCGAGTGCCCTTGGCCGTGCCACTCGCGCGACTGGATGCCCCACAGCGCGGCCGGGTTGCGGTGCGCGTCTTCGCCGGCGCCCATCGCATGCCAGGCGGGCGCGTGGCCACCGGCCAGGTTGCCCTGCGCACTACTGCGGGCATCCCCTGCCTGCGCATAAGCGCCCAGCTCACTGGTCGCCGACGCGCCGGCCGGGGTGGCGGCCGTGCCGGCTTCACCGCGACCGTTGTAGAGGGTACCGACGATCAGCGGGCGGTCGATGTCACCTTCCAGGAAGGTCACCAGTACCTCCTGCCCCACCCGTGGCAGGAACTGTGCGCCCACTCCGGGCCCGGCGTAGCGTTGCGCAACGCGCAGCCAACTGCTGCCATCGTCGCCGCTGCCTGCGCGCTGGAAGTGGAAGCGCACCTTGATCCGGCCCAGGTCGTCGCAGGACACCTCACCGCTGTCGCTGCCATCGGCGGCGATTACCCGTGCGGTCTGGTAACCCGGTGCCAGCGGGCGCGGATTCAGGCGCAGGCCGGTGCCGTCTTCACGCGCCGGGCGCCACGCCACGGCGCGGTCCACGCCCTCGAAGGCATTGGCATAGCCCAGCGTTTCGGCCCGCGTGCACAGCTGGCGCTGGCGCGCGGGCGTTTCCAGCCCAGCCATCGGCGCCGGTGGCGCATGGCCCAGGCGCTGCAGCAGCGCCTCGCGCGCGGTGGTGGGAAAATTGTTGCTGGCCTGATGCCAGATGCGCGTCACCAGCACATTCGGCACGCCGGCACGGTCGGACAGCGGCCACTGGCGCAGGTTGAACCAGGTACCCGCGCGAAGCCCCGGGGCGGTGCCGCTGCCCACCCAGCTGGCGCCGCGCGATTCGTGCGCCTGGGCAGCGAGGCGGCTGTAATGGTCGGCCACGCCGCGGTTGGCGAACGCGTAGGCGCCGACCGGGGTGTACACCTCCAGGGCGGTCTCCCCGCGTTGCGCGGACAGTACCGGGGTCTGGCCCTGACGCGCCTGCTGGCCGAGATAGTCGTCACTTGCCAGCACCAGCGCGGTTACGCCGATACGCCGCGAACGCCCCAGCGTCAGCACGCTGTCGGTAGCCTCGGTGGCGTCCGCGCGGTGGAAGCGCAGCCCGCCGTCGCGCTCGGAGGTGGCGTCCTGCGCCTGCGCGGCGCTGTCGGCGAAGACCACCAGTGCGTGCCCGGCAGGTGCGTCGGCGTCTTCTTCGATGCGCCAGCCCAGGCCCTCTTCGGCAAGCAGGCGCTGCAGGAAGTCCAGGTCCGATTCGCGGTACTGCACGCAGTAACTGCGCCGCGGCACGGCGGCGAGAAAGTCGATCACTTCGTCGCTGACCCGCCAGGTACCTTGGGCGGCATACGGGTCCAGCACGGCCTGCAGGATGTCCAGCACGGCGCGTTCCTGGAACACCCGGCTCTGCCGCGCCTGCCCCAGCAGCCAGGTCCACGGCACCAGGCACAGGCGATAGCGCGCCAGGCCGCCGTCGGACGCCACGCAGGACGCCTCGGACACCACGCCACTGCGCAGCACATCCTGTCCGCCGGCCTGCCGCGAGGACAACGTGGCGGCAATGCCCAGCCACGCATCCACATCGAGCTGGGCGTCGTTGGCCAGCACGTCCACCCACCACTGGAAACCGTCGGACAGCTGTTCGTGCCCGCACCAGCGCTCAACCAGCAGCGCCTGGCCGGTGGCCAGTACCAGACGGTGCGGACGGCTGGCGCCGTCCAGCCCGGCGATGCCGGCGAACAGTGTGATTGCATCCTGCATCGTGCCCATCCATTGCAGCCGTCCGGCCGCGTGACCTGCCCAGCATCCATGGCGCACCCGGCCCGCCGGCATGGCGGCAGCACGCTGCACCTCCCACTCTGTCGCTACCGACGAAACGCACGCCGCCGCATTATCTGCAGGCTCTCCCCGCCACACAGACGCACGCACCAAGCGGCATGGACGAAGAATATAGTGAATCGTCGCGGCCCGATATCCGGGGCAACTCTGACGATAATGTAGGAAAACCCCTACTCGCACGGAACGCGCGGGCCTGAAGCGCCTCCAGATGTCGGCCTTGGCCCATCAACATAAACTAACGACATAATTCCGGCCGATTCCGCCACGCAGATTTCGTCACATTCCCAAGGCCCCCACCAGGGCGTGCACCGGGTACAGCGCGTCAGTGCACGAGGGCCTGCCGCGTACAGGTCGGTCTGGCGACGTGTCCTGTTCCTGAAGCGACCGGCCATTTTTTCACCAGCCCTTGTTCAACCTTGTCGCACAAGGGCCGGCATGGGATATCCACAGCTTTGCCAACGACTCCCCCACACCCGGTGTGGACAACCGGCCCCGGTATGGCGGCTGCACGGGCTGCGCGCTACCCTGTAGACCCTTTCCCTGCTTGCGGCCACGGTCCCCTGGATCGAAGGCTGCCAGACGCAATGACCGCACTCTCGCAACGCGATTTCACCCTGGCCCCCGAAGACAACGAACGCCTGGCCAATCTGGCCGGCCCGTTCGATGAGCACCTGCGCCAGATCGAACTCAAACTGGGCGTGGAAATCGCCAACCGCGGCCACGTGTTCCGCGTGACCGGCCCCCGGCGCGTGGCCGAGGAAGCGCAGATGCTGATCGAGGCGCTCTACGCCGAAGCGGCGGAGGTGACCTTCGACAATCACGCCATCCACCTGCGCCTGAACCAGGCCAACGTCGACCAGGTGGTCGAACGGGCCTACGAAGCGCAGGAAGTGACCATCAAGGTCAAGCGCGGCACGGTGCGTGGCCGCGGCGCCAACCAGGCACGCTACCTGCACCAGATCACCACCCACGACATCAATTTCGGGATCGGCCCGGCCGGCACCGGCAAGACCTTCCTGGCCGTGGCCAGCGCGGTGGACGCGTTGAACGAGTCGCGCGTGCAGCGTCTGATCCTGGTGCGACCGGCAGTGGAAGCGGGCGAGAAGCTGGGCTTCCTGCCGGGTGATCTCAGCCAGAAAGTCGACCCGTACCTGCGCCCGCTGTACGACGCGCTGTATGAAATGCTGGGCGTGGAGAAAGTGCTGAAACTGCTGGAAAAGAATGTCATCGAAATCGCGCCGCTTGCGTACATGCGCGGCCGCACGCTCAACGATGCCTATGTGATTCTGGACGAAGCGCAGAACACCACCGTGGAGCAGATGAAAATGTTCCTGACCCGGCTGGGCTTCGGCTCCACCGCGGTGGTCACCGGCGACCTCACCCAGACCGACCTGCCCAAGCACGTGAAGTCCGGGCTGCGCGATGCCATCGAGGTGCTGCGCGAGGTGGACGGGGTCAGCTTCACCTTCTTCGAGGCCCGCGACGTGGTCCGCCACCCGCTGGTGGCGCGCATCGTCAGCGCCTACGACCGACGCGACCTGCAGCAGGTCAAACCCGGCGCGGAGTAGCCGTACACTGCCGCGACCTGAACGCACACAAGGAAGTGCCATGGTCCGCCCGTCCCTGCTGTTGTCCGTCTGCCTGCTGGTCGCCGTACCGGGCCAGGTGATCGCCAAGGCCACGCCGTCGGCGGATGACCGGCCGTACATCGAGGTGAGCTACGTCAGCGCGCCCCGCGCGGTGGCGGATTTCGCACTCGAACGCAGCAGCTACGATCCGGCGGCAAAGCGGGCCGGGGCCGGCTTCGGTTATCGCAGCCGCAAGGAGCCGCAGGCAACAGCGACCGTGTTCGTCTACCCAGCCGGGCGCACGGGCCAGGCCGAGGCGATGGAAAGCGGGATGCAGGCCCTGCAGGGTGAGCTGAAGCAGGCGGTCGCCGCTGGCATCTATGCGCAGTTGCAGGAACTGGGAGAAGAACCCTTCCCGCTTGCCGCCGACGTTGCCCCGGGCAAGGGCACCAACGCCATCGACACGGCCGTGATCCAGGCCATGGCCAAGGCCGAACAGATCCGCGGCACGCGCCTGCGGCTGTCCATGCAGCACGTGTCGAGCAACCAGCCGCTGTATTCCAACGCCTACCTGTTCTACAAGCAGCTGTATTACTTCAAGCTGCGTATCTCGGCCGACCAGGCCAGCATGTCGCGCGAGGCGTTCGACGCCCTGGCCGACCGTGCCGCGCGCAGCCTCATTCCCGCCGTGCAGGTCGCCAACGTTGGCGGCTGCGCGGCCAGCACGATGTACGTCGACCCCACGGGGACGCCGGAACAGAGCGTTGTCCAGCTGGCCACCCAGATGGCACTGCAGAAGGGCTACAACTGCCACGGCACGGCCAGCGATGCCGGCGTGGATGCAGGCGCGGCGGACACCTCGGTGGTGGAGATCCGCTATGACGCCGGCGACTGGAAGTCGCAGTGAAAGGCCACACGCGCGATACTGTGCCCTCCTGATTGATCTGAATTACCGGTATCGCCATGACCAAGGGCCCCGTCCGCCTCGATGTAGCCGTCAGCTACGCCCTGCCCCGCGCCGGGCTGCCCTCTGCGGTGAGCTTCCGCAAATGGGTGGCTGCCGCGCTCAAGGGCCGCATCCGTGAAGCCGACCTGGCCATCCGCCTGGTCGATGCCAAGGAAGGTCAGTCGCTGAACCGGCACTACCGCGGCAAGGACTACGCCACCAACGTGCTCAGCTTCCCGGCCGAAGTGCCCGAGGGCCTGCCCAAGGGCGTGAAGTTCCCGCTGCTCGGCGACCTGGTGATCTGCGCGCCGGTGGTGGCCAGCGAAGCGGCCGAGCAGGACAAGGCGCTCAATGCCCACTACGCGCACCTGACCGTGCACGGCGTGCTGCACCTGCTCGGCTGGGACCATGAGGACGACAAGGAAGCCGAGGCCATGGAGCAGCTGGAGCGCGACATCCTTGCTGAACTGGGCATCGACGACCCCTACGCCAACGAGCAGTAAGCCGCGCCGCCCGGCTACCCACGGATTCCAGATGACCGCTTTCAAGACCCTCTGCCTGGGCCTGCTGGCCCTGCTGCCCGCCGCCGCATCGGCCGCCCCGCTGGACCTGGCCGCGCTGATCGAATGCCGCCAGGGCGTGGCCGATTACGCCGCCGTCGCCCCCGTGGTGGCCGACCCGCTCAAGGCGGTGGCCAATGGCCTGCAGCCGCTGCCGCAGGGCAACCAGTTCATGACCGAGTTCCGGCTGGCCACGCCGCTGACGGTGTTCGGGCAGCGCACCGAGTACGTGGCGGTGGCCGGGGCGAGCATCATGGCCATCCTGGACCTGGCCGACCCGCGCCCCCTGGCGAAGACGCTGGCGCTGGAGGACGGGGTGGACACCCCGGACAAGTTCATGGCCGGACGGGAGCTGGTCAGCCGCGACGTGACCGACCCCAAGACCGGCGAACCGATGATCGAATCGATCATCCTGAGCCTGTCCACGGTCAAGACCCACCCGGGCAGGACCCTGGCCGGCTGCACCTACAGCCTGGACCTGCCCGCGGAAGAGGAGGCGCCGGTGCCGTCCCCCACCCCGCCGGCCGCCTCGGTGAATGCGGCCCCGGCAGGCGGGCGCTGACAGCGGCCCGCATCCTGCTAGACTGAATCCAACGCCCGGTTCGCCGGGTGCCCTTTTTTCCAGAGATGTCTGAAGACGACAGTAGTAGCTCCACCCTGGAGCAGAACGAAAAGAAGCGCAGCTGGCTCGAACGCCTGACCTCTGCCTTCTCCGGCGAACCCCACACCCGCGACGAGCTGGTGGCGGTGCTGCACACCGCGCACGCCGATGGGCTGATCGCTGCCGATACCC
>NZ_QAIW01000418.1:0-6838 GCF_003061285.1 Stenotrophomonas sp. HMWF003
CCCCGGACCCGAGGGGTCGTGCGGTCGGGCAACGGTGCAGCCGGGGGCGCCTGGCTGGGCAGCCGACCAACGGTCGGCTCTACTTGGTCAGGATCAGCTTGTCGTTGCTGGTATGGCGCAGGCGGTAGAAGCGGTCGCCGTGCTGGATCAGGATTTCGCGGCGACCCTTGAGCAGGGCTTCGCTGTCGATCACTTCTTCGGGCGGGACCACGCGCACCGGACGGTCGCGGAGGGTCAGCGTTTCGGGGCGCAGCAGTACAGCAGCTTGAGTGTTCATTCGTCTGGACTCGTGCGAGGGGCGAGTCAAATGATAATGATTCTCAGTTGACAATCAACAACCATTCTCACTTTGATTGATGGCATTGATGATTGATTTCTTGTTTTCGATTGATTACATCAATCGCAAAGCGGTGCGGGTGCCAGACGACGGCCGGTAGAGCCGAGCGTTGCTCGGCTGCGGGGCCGGAGTGGCGGGGTTGATCGGGGATCCAGCCGGGCAGAGCCCGGCTTTACTTGGGTGCCAGCCGGGCAGAGCCCGGCGCTACGCGAAGATCGCTTCTACCTGCTGCCAGGTGGCCTCGTCCACCTGCGTCAGCAGGTCCAGCGCGCCCAGGTTCTCTTCCAGCTGGCTGACCCGGCTGGCGCCGAGGATCACGCTGGAGACGTTCGGGTTGCGCAGGCACCAGGCGATGGCCAGCTGCGCCGGCGACAGGCCGAGGCCGGCGGCCAGCGCGGTGTAGCGGCGGACCTTGTCCAGGCGGCTGCCGGCCGGGTCCAGCACCATGTCCTTGAGCCAGCCCAGCTGTTGCTGGCCCAGCCGCGACTGCGCGTCCACGCCGTCGTTGTACTTGCCGGTCAGCAGGCCCGAGGCCAGCGGCGACCAGATGGTGGTGCCCAGGCCCGGGTCGGCGTACAGGGGGGCGTACTCCTGCTCCACCCGCTCGCGATGCAGCAGGTTGTACTGCGGCTGCTCCATCGAGGGCAGGTGCAGGTGCTGCGCACGCGCCACGGCTACGGCCTCCTGCAGCTGGGCCGCCGACCATTCCGAGGTGCCCCAGTACAGCACCTTGCCCTGGCGGATCAGGGTATCCATGGCCAGCACGGTCTCGGCGATGGGGGTGTCCGGGTCCGGGCGGTGGCAGTAATACAGGTCCAGGTAGTCCACCCGCAGCCGCTTGAGCGCGGCATGGCAGGCGTCGGTCACGTGCTTGCGCGACAGCCCGTGCTGGGTCGGGCGCGGGTCGTCCACGGCGCCGAAGAACACCTTGCTGGACACGCAGAAGCCATCGCGCGGCAGGCGCAGGTCCGCGATCACATCGCCCATCACCTGCTCGGCGCGCCCGCGCGCATAGCCCTCGGCATTGTCGAAGAAGGTGACCCCGTGATCCCAAGCGCTGGCGACCAGGTTGCGGGCCTCGTCGCGGCCGATCTGGTCGCCAAAGGTGACCCAGGCCCCGAAGGACAGGGCCGACACCTTCAGGCCGGTGGATCCAAGACGTCGGTATTGCATGGGATTGTCCTCTGCTGCAGGCCCGCAACCGGGCCGGAACGGTGCCGGCCAGTGTAGCCGCCCGCCGCCCGCAACCCCTTGCCGATGCTTGCCCGATCACGGCCGATCGACCCGCGGACGCCGCTTTTCCTTGCCCCGCCCCTGCCGCCGCTATAGGCTTCCCGTTTTTCGCGGCACCCCCAAGGGAAGTCTCATGGTCGAAGGTTTGGGCAGGATTGGCTTCGGCCTGTTCGGGTTGGCGGTGCTGATCGGCATCGCGTGGCTGTTCTCGAACAACAAGCGCGCCGTGGACTGGCGCCTGGTGGTGACCGGCATCGCGCTGCAGATCGCCTTTGCGGCGGTGGTGCTGCTGGTACCCGGTGGCCGCGATGTGTTCGATGCGCTGGGCAAGGGCTTCGTCAAGATCCTTGAGTTCGTCAATGCCGGCTCGAGTTTCATCTTCGGCAGTCTGGTGAATACCAAGCAGGTCGGCTTCATCTTCGCCTTCCAGGTGCTGCCGACGATCATCTTCTTCTCGGCGCTGATGGGGGTCATGTACCACCTCAACGTGATGCAGGCGATCGTGCGCGGCATGGCCTGGGCGATCACCAAGATCATGCGCGTGTCCGGTGCGGAAACCACCAGCGTCTGCGCCAGCGTCTTCATCGGCCAGACCGAGGCGCCGCTGACGGTCCGCCCCTACATCGCCAAGATGACCCAGTCCGAGCTGATCACCATGATGATCGGCGGCATGGCACACATCGCCGGTGGCGTGCTGGCCGCCTACGTGGGCCTGCTCGGCGGCGACGATCCGGTGCAGAGGGCGTTCTACGCCAAGCACCTGCTGGCCGCCAGCATCATGGCCGCCCCGGCGACCATGGTGGTGGCCAAGCTGCTGGTGCCCGAGACCGGCACGCCGCTGACCCGTGGCACGGTCAAGATGGAAGTGGAGAAGACCTCCAGCAACATCATCGACGCGGCCGCGGCCGGCGCCGGCGACGGCCTGAAGCTGGCGCTGAACATCGGCGCGATGCTGCTGGCCTTCATTGCCCTGATCGCTTTGGTCGACGCCCCGCTGACCTGGCTGGGCGAAGTGAGCGGCCTGCAGGCCAGGATCGGTCACCCGATCAACCTGTCCACGATCTTCGGCTACGTGCTGGCCCCGATCGCCTGGGTGATCGGAACCCCGTGGGCCGATGCCACCACGGTGGGTTCGCTGATCGGCCAGAAGGTGGTCATCAACGAGTTCGTTGCCTATACGCAGCTGTCCCAGATCATCAACGGCCAGATACCAAACGTGAGCCTGTCCTCCGAGGGCCGCCTGATCGCCACCTACGCGCTGTGCGGTTTCGCCAACTTCAGCTCCATCGCCATCCAGATCGGTGGTATTGGTGGGCTGGCTCCGGAACGCCGCCACGACCTGGCCAAGTTCGGCCTGCGTGCGGTGCTGGGCGGCACCATCGCCACCTTCATGACGGCCACCATTGCCGGCGTGCTGACGCATTTCAGCTGATATCCGTTCTTTGAGAAACAGTCTTTATGAGTAGCAATGTCGTCGTCGTCGGTTCCTTCAACGTGGATCATGTCTGGCGTTGCGAGTCGCTCCCGGCCCCGGGCGCGACCATCGCCGGGCGCTACAGCACCGGCCCCGGCGGCAAGGGCTTCAACCAGGCCGTGGCTGCCTGCCGTGCCGGCGCGGACACCACCTTCCTGTGCGCGCTCGGCGACGATGCCGGCGGCGCGATGGCGCGTGGCCTGGCCGCGCAGGACGGCTTCGCGCTGACCGCCGAGGCCAGCACCGAGCCCACCGGCACCGGTGGCATCTACGTGGACGCCCGCGGCCGCAACACCATCGTGATCGGCCCGGGCGCCAATGCCGCGCTGAGCGTGGACTTCGTGCAGGCCCAGCGCGATCTGCTCGGCGGTGCCAAGGTGGTGCTGGCCCAGCTGGAATCGCCGGTGGAAACCATCGAGGCAGCGCTGGCGCTGGCCCGTGAGGCCGGTGTCACCACCGTGCTCAACGCCGCCCCGGCCGACGCCCCGTCCAGCATCGGCCTGCTCAAGCTGGCCGACGTGCTCACCCCCAACGAGACCGAGTTCGCCGCCCTGCTCGGCCGCCATGTCGGTGAGCGCGTGGATGCCAACGACGTGGCCGCGCTCGACGGTGCCAGCCTGCATGCGCTGTGCCGCAAGCTGACCGGCACCGGCACCGTGGTGGTGACGCTGGGTTCGGTGGGCGTGTTCGTGTCCCACGCAGAAGACACCCCGCGCGGCGATACCCAGCCGTACTACCGGGTGGGCGCCGAGCAGGTGCAGGTGCTGGACACCACCGGTGCCGGCGATGCCTTCAACGGCGCCCTGTGCGCGTCGCTGGCACAGGACCCGGACGCACCCTTCATCCGCCACGTGCGCTTCGCCAACCAGTTCGCCGGCCGCTCCACCGAGAAGGAAGGCGCCGCCGTGGCGATGCCGCACTTCACCCCGGGTGATGCCGAAACCAAGTAAGCGTCACCGTTGCGTATCCCAGGGCCAGCGTTCGCGCTGGCCTTTTTTTTTAGCCTGCGTTGACCCTTTGCAGGCGCGGTTGTGGGTGGGTCGGTCGCTGGGCCCCGATGCCCTTTCCGGCGAATGTCCCCCGGCGTCGGCCTGCGGCCGCCCCCTCCTCCTTTATTTCGCCTCCAAGGGCATCGGGGCCCAGCGACCGACCCGCCAACGGCCACCAAAAGAGCACGGCTTCTCGCTTGCACCGCAAGCCGAGCCCCGTAGCCGCCGGTAGGCTCCTGGCCAAAACAAAGGAGGAGACCGCCCTGCGGCCGGGGGACATTTGCACCAGGGGCCTACCGGCGGCTACGGGGCCCTCACGCTCGCGACCGGCCTGATCGGAGACGCCCGCCGAACCAGACGGCGCCTGCACCGGCCATACGCGAGAGGCGGCAGGTACTCATCGTGGAGCGGTGAATGCACGATGCCTACCGCAAAACCGGGGCCCGCGGGATCCACAGCGCCAGCGCCCCAAGCACCAGTCCGGCAAGCACGTCCAGCAGGTCGTGCTGCCAGGTGGTCACGGTCGAGACCAGCATCAGGCCACAGGCGCCGTGCCACAGCCAACGCACCGCCGCCGCGTCGGCCTGCAACCAGTGCCGCCACGCCTGCCACACCAGCACCCCAACCGCCGCATGCAGCGACGGTGCCATGTTGAACGGCGCCTCGAAGGCCCGCAGTTGTGCGAACAGCAGCCCGCTGGCGCCATCGGGCGCCGGCAGTACACGGACGTTGCCGGTGGGCCAGCACACGAACGCGAGCAGGCAGGCGGCCTGCACCAGGCCGATGGCCAGCGCATGGCGGCGCAGGGCCGACCGGGTTGGAAGGATGAAGAACGTCAGCGGGTACAGCAGGTTCAGCGCCAGGTAGGGCCAGATCGTCCACGCCCAGAACGGCATTGCATCGTCCCAGGGCCCGTGCAGGCTGTAGGTATGCGCCTGGCTGGCGGCCCAGTGGTTGGTCCAGCTGTAGCCATGGATGAACATCGCGCCGAGCAGCAACATCCACAGCATCGCCTCGCGCCAGGGCGGATGGGGGACCGGAGTGTGGGCAACGGGCGGTAGGGGCACGCGCGCACCGTAGCAGAACGTGGCCCGCCTGTTTGCCGCTATTCTTGCGCTTTGGCCGATACAGGGACTGTACGCAGTGGCAGCAGCAGGCAGTCAGGAACAGGCAGGCCCGCACGCGGACGAACCGCGCTGGACGCGCAATCCGGCCTGGGCCCTGTGTTCGCAGACCCACGCGCAGCGCCAGCTGCTGCTGGTGTCCGGGGGCGCCGATGAGGTGTACGTGGTGGATGAGGCCGATACGTCGGCCGTCGTCGATCGGATCCTTGGCCACTGGGAGAACGACACCCTGGCGGCATTGCAGGACGATGCCGACTGCGGCGCGGCGATCCGCCAGTTGATGCGCCTGGGGGTGCTGGTGCCGCTGCACGCCGCGCGCAGGGTGCAGCGCTATGCACTCGATTGGCTCGGCGAACCGCTGCCCGGGTTGGCTGACGCCTTCGACCAGCACGCCAGTGCCGATCTGCAGCGCGTCGATTCCCACGCCGAGGCCGACCTGCGGGTGCTGGTCCGGCACGGACTTGGCTGGGAACAGGCCCTGGCCCACTACCGCGTGCAGATGCCGACGCAACCGCATCTGCTGGTGGACATCAGTTATCACCACACACTCGCGCTCGGGCCCTATGTGGTGCCCGGCCAGACCGCCTGCGTGTATTGCCTGGGCAACCGTGTGCTGCGTCGCTGGGGCGACGCCGTCGTGCCGGCGATGCCGGCGGTCGCAGCGCAGCCGGCGCGCATCGCGGCGCTGGTCGCGCCGCTGCTGGATCAACCCGCCCTGTTGCTGGGCTATCTCGAACGCAGCGTCTGGCTCGACCTCCATCACCTGCACGGCGAGCGCGACCGGGTGCTGCGGCTGCCGTGGTGCCCCGCCTGCCAGGGCAGCGAAGCGACGATGCCACCGCCGCTGTACTTGCCCTGGGACCTCCAGCGCCCGTGATAATGTGGCGCACGCGCCGGGCGTTTCCGCCTCGGTCAACGGAGTGACCGTATGTATCGCCTGCCTACCCAGTTCGATGCCAGTGCCTCGCGCCAGGACCTTGCCGCGGCAGGCGGGGGTTCGACATCGACCACCTGCAGCTCCTGCATCGTGACCCTGCTGGGCACCTCGGTGCTGTCGGCGGTGGTGCTCGGCGGGTTGGAACCGATCGCGCCCGCCACCGGCATCGAAGCACGCGCCACGGTCGAGCCCGTCACGACGGACACCGACCTCCGCACCCCGCAGCCGCCCGCGCTGCACGCATCGGTCATCACGCCGGATCCGGACCCGACCGCGCCAGCCCCATCCGCAGAGCCGGTGGTCGGGCTGAGCCGCACGGGGCGGATACTGCTGGGGCTGTTTGCCTTGCCGCTGGCCGCGGTCGGCGGCGGCATGTTCATGGGCGCCGCCAACCCGATCTTCGGCCTGTTCGTTGCCGTCGGGCTGTATGTCGGCGTGTATGCCTTCGTCTACGAGCGCTCGGGGCGTTCGCTCGGGCGCGGCATCGGCATCGGCATCGCGCTGCTGCTGGGCTTGTTCGCCGTCGGCGCGCTCGAAATGATGCTCTGGCTGGGCGTGATGAAATGAGCCGCTCCGCCGTCGATGCGGCGGAGCCGGGAACGCCCACGCTGTCTTCGCACCTGCTGCATGGCGCGGCGCGTCCGCGCTGCGGTCTGGTGCGACCGGCGCAGGCCATCGACGCCAGCGCCTGCGATTGGACCGGCCCGCTGTTCGCAGGACGGCGCGTGCACAATGCCGCCACCC
>NZ_QAIW01000418.1:6848-10025 GCF_003061285.1 Stenotrophomonas sp. HMWF003
GGCGCGGTCGGACTGGATGCCGACGCGGCCGCCGACGGCGCGGTCGCCGAGGCACTGGAGCGGCTGGCAGCGGCGCAGGCGGGATTCGAGGTGCGCCGCCGTGATGCGCTGACGCCCGCGCAACGCCTGGACGAATCGACCTTCGCCTTGTTCTCGGCACGCCAACGTGCGACACCGGACTTCCCGTGGCCGATGCCCGAACACGATGGCGACCTGTTCGCCGCGGTGCACGCGCTGGATGACAACCGTGTGGCTTGGGTGCCGCAGGAACTGGTGGGCCTGGGGCCGCGCAGTGGCCTGGCGCGCTTGCCGTCGACGTCCAGTGGGCTGGCGGCTTGGCGCAATGGTCGCGATGGCGCGTGGCTGGCGGTGCTGCGTGCGGCCCAGGAGCTGCTGGAGCGCGATGCGCTGGCAGTGACATGGCTCAATGGCGTGGCCGGCCGACGCATCGCGCTACCGGCGCAATGGCACGCCCATGTGGACGCGCGCGGTGGTGAACTGCAGGCGTTCGACCTGACCCAGCACTGGAACCCGCACCCGGTGATCGCGGTCGCCGGTGGCATGCCGTTCGAAGGCCGTCCCCGCTACGTCCTCGGCATCGCCTGCCGCGCCGATCCGGGCGAGGCACTGCACAAGGCGCTGCTGGAATGGCAGCAGGCACTGACCTTTGCCGCGCACCTGTGTGGCCGCGAAAGTGCCCGGCTGCCGCGCGATCCCGCAGCGCTGCGCAGCTTTGATGAACATGCCGCGTTCTACACCCTGCGCCCGGAGCTGTGGTCGCAGCTGCCGCTGCTGCGCAAGGCAGACGCCAGCAGCGTGCAGCTGCCCCCGCCGGACGCAGCGCTCCGGCCCGCCGCGTCGCGCGCGATTGCCGAGCTGGACATGCTGCGGCGTCGCCTCGGCCGTGCCGGCGTCGCCCTGTACTACCGCGAGTTGACCACTACCGATGTGGCGGCGGCCGGACTGCGGGTGATGCGGGTGCTGTCGCCGCAGCTCAGTGGCCTGCATGCCGACGAGCGTGCACCGTTCCTCGGCGGTCGGTGCCGGGACGTGGCATGGCGGTATCCCGGCGTGCCGCACAGCGGCGGCTTTCCCAATCCCTTCCCGCATCCATTGGGCTGATGCACGAGGACCGCATGCCGTCACCGCCCTCCCCCTGGCACGATGCCCCGCTGTTCCATCTGTTCTGGCACAACGGCGAACTCAATCCTGCGCGCGCCGAGGTGATGCGCACGCGCATCGCCGAAGATGCCGCACGCCCCTGGTCGCCGCCGCGCCCGTTGCATGCGGCCGCCGGCATCGCCCTCCCGGACCCGGTAGCGCCCGGTGATCCCCTGGCGCAGCGCCACAGTGGCCGCCGTTTCGGTGACGCACGCTGGGGCGTGCAGGAGCTGGGGCGCGTGCTCGCCCCGCTGCGGGCCCGATCCAGCGACAGTGACACCCGGCGACTGCCGTCCGGTGGGGCCAAGTATCCGATCCAGGCCTATGCCGCGCTGTACGGCGCCGACGATGCGATCGCCGCAGGCCAGGGCATCTGCTGGTACGACCCGCTGCACCACGCGCTGGTGCCGGTGTCGCCCTGCCCACCGTGGCCGGCGCTCGCCCCGCTGCTTGGCGTGGAGTGGCCGGAGCGGCCGGCGGCCGTCCTGTTCCTGATCGCCGAGCCGGCGGGCACGCTGGCCAAGTACGGCGAGCGCGGTGGTCGCTTCGTGTTGCTCGAGGCCGGGGTCTGGCTGGGGGCGCTGGGGCAGCAGGTCGCGGCGATGAACGCGGTCGGCTGCGCGATCGGCGCTTTCGACGATGCCGCCGTACTGGCCCTGCTCGGACTCGACCCACGGCGGCATCTGGCCGTGTTGGCCTATGCCTGTGGTCCGGCGCCGTGACCACCGCCGGCGCCGCACCAGCCAACTGACCAGCATCCTCGTCCACTGGGGGCGGCGGAACCAAGGGTCAAGCATATGCTCATGACCGGAGCGCATCAGACCCTTCCGGATCGGCCTGAACAGGCAGCCCCGGCGCCCGGTCGGCACGGCCGGGGCGTTCTACAATGCGCGCATGCAGATTGGCCTCTACAACATCCAGCCCAACGTGGTGCTGGCACCGATGGCCGGTGTCACCGACAAACCCTTCCGCCTGCTGTGCAAACGGCTGGGCGCGGGCTTGGCCGCCTCGGAGATGACCATCTCCGATCCGCGCTTCTGGACCACCCGCAAGTCGCTCCACCGCATGGACCATGCCGGCGAGCCGGACCCGATCAGCGTGCAGATCGCCGGCACCGAGCCGCAGCAGTTGGCCGAGGCCGCGCGGTACAACGTGGACCACGGCGCGCAGATCATCGACATCAACATGGGCTGCCCGGCCAAGAAGGTCTGCAACGCGTGGGCCGGTTCGGCGCTGATGCGCGACGAGGATCTGGTGGCGCGCATCCTCACTGCCGTGGTGCAGGCGGTGGACGTTCCGGTGACGCTGAAGATCCGCACCGGCTGGGACTGCGACCACCGCAACGGCCCGCGCATCGCCCATATCGCCGAGGACAGCGGCATTGCCGCGCTGGCAGTGCATGGCCGCACCCGCGACCAGCACTACACCGGCCAGGCCGAGTACGAGACCATCGCCGCGATCAAGGCCGCGCTGCGCATTCCGGTGCTGGCCAATGGCGATATCGATTCGCCGCAGAAGGCCGCCCACGTGCTGGCCGTGACCGGCGTGGACGCGGTGATGATCGGCCGGGCCGCGCAGGGCCGGCCCTGGATCTTCCGTGAAGTGGCGCATTACCTGGCCACCGGTGAACTGCTCGCCCCGCCCTCGCTGGACGAGGTGCGCGACATCCTGCTGGGCCACCTGCACGCGCTGCACGACTTCTACGGCGAAGCGCAGGGTGTGCGCATCGCGCGCAAGCACCTGGGCTGGTACGCCAAGGACCGGCCGGAGAACGCCGCCTTCCGCGCGGTGGTCAACCGCGCCGACGACGCCGCCAGCCAGATCGCGTTGACCACCGACTACTTCAATGCGCTTGCCGCCGGCCTGCCGCATGCCGAGGCCAACGCCGAGGCGCGCTGCGCCATTGCCCCCTGATCCGCCGAGCCACGCTCGACGCTATGTGACCCTGCTCCCATGACCCCGCCGATCACCGCCCCCACCTACCTGCACGGTTTCTCCGATACCGAGCAGCACCGC
>NZ_QAIW01000418.1:10035-17095 GCF_003061285.1 Stenotrophomonas sp. HMWF003
CTGGAAGTGGGCAGCGGCGTCGGCGCGCAGACCGAGATCCTGCTGCGCCGCTTCCCCGAGCTGCACGTCACCGGGGTGGACCTGAGCCAGGCGCAGCTGGACACCGCGCGCGCCAACCTGGAAAAGACGCCCTGGTGCAGCGAGCGCTACACACTGCAGCAGGCCGATGCCGGCGACCTGCCGTTCGGCCCGCGCCAGTTCGATTCGGCCTTCCTGTGCTGGGTGCTGGAACACGTGCCGTCACCGGCGCGCGTGCTCAGCGAAGTGCGCCGCGTGCTCGCGCCGGGCTCGCCGGTGTACATCACCGAAGTGATGAACGCCTCGTTCCTGCTCGACCCGTATTCGCCGCACATCTGGCGGTACTGGATGGCCTTCAACGATTTCCAGTACGACCACGGCGGCGACCCGTTCGTGGGTGCCAAGCTTGGCAACCTGCTGCTGGCCGGTGGCTTCCGCGACGTGCACACCGAGATCAAGACCATCCACCTGGACAACCGCGAGCCGGCGCGGCGCAAGACCATGATCGCGTTCTGGGAACAGCTGCTGCTGTCGGCGGCCGACCCGCTGCTGGAGGCCGGGCTGGTTGACCAGGACACCGTGGACGGCATGCGCCGGGAATTCAGCCTGGTGCAGAACGACCCCAACGCGGTGTTCTTCTTCTCGTTCGTGCAGGCCCGCGCCACGGTTTACTGACCGCGGCCAGCCTGGCCGCTGGGCGCTGGTCTACTGGCCGGCGGCCACGCCGGCGGCGGGAGCGCGCGCGGGTGGCACCGTCGCGGTGGTGCCCGCTGGCGTCTGCCAGATCCGCGCCCACATCTGCGCGAACCGCTGCTTCACCCTCGCCCTGCCCTGTTCGCCTTCGTAGGCCGGGCGCAACTGCTCGGGCGTGATGGCGCTCCACTGCCCGTGCTGGACACGCGCCACCGCGAAGGTAAAGGTGTAGTCCGGCTCCAGGCCCATGCGCAGGTCACTCAACTGCAGCTGGCCATCCACCACCTGGGCGCGCATGAAGCCGCGGTTGAACCACTGCAGCCGCTGCACCGCCGGAATGCCCGCCGCCTCGGCCTGGCGCAGCGCCTGCACGTTGGAGGGATAGCCCTGGAAGTGCATCGGCCCGTTGTCCGCCACCAGCGAACGCTCGCCGATGACGTAGCCGCTGGGGGTCATCGCCACCACCTGCCAGAGCAGCGTGTTGAACGGGGTGGCCACCGAGAACCGTGGCGCATCGCCCAGCCCCATCGCCGCCAGCGCGCGGTCGGCCTGCCGCTCGACGCTGTGCTTGGCCAGCAGCGACCAGCCCAGGTAGCCGCAGCTGAGCACCAGCCCGGCCACCAGCGCCTTCTGCGCCACCGGGCGGGCGCGGGCGAACCAGGCTACCGCGCAGCCGATCAGCAGCCACACGGTGTACAGCGGGTCGATGATGAAGACGCTGGACCACATGGTCGGCGCCGGGGTGAACGGCCACCACAGCTGGGTGCCGTACACGGTGAAGGCATCCAGCACCGGGTGGGTCACCAGCGCCAGCAGGATCGCCCAGAACCAGCGCGCCGGTGCCTGCGCGACCCGGCCGTGGCCGAAGCGCTTGAACAGCCACCAGATCAGCGCGGCCACCCACGGCAGCACCAGCAGTGAATGGCTGACGCTGCGGTGCTCGGTCATCAATGCCACCGGGTCGGCGGTGGTGAAGGCCAGCACCAGGGCGTCCAGGTCCGGCAGCGTGCCCAGCGCGGCACCGGCCAACAGGGCGGCGCGGCGATGGCCGGCGGGGGCGATGGCGGCAGCAACGGCGCCGCCCAGTACGATCTGGCTTAGGGAGTCCATCGGCCGATGGTATAGGGTGTGAAGGTCGGTGGGGCGGCCCCGTGGCTGTCACGCTGGTGGAACACTGGGCCGCGACGCTGGGGCCCAATCGCGTCCTGGCGGCCGCTTGGCCGGGCACGCGGGCTTAACCACCGGCAACTCCCCGTGGCGCACAATGCAACCGGGCGACATGCCGTGTATCATTCGCGCCCATCTTTCCATCCGAATCAAAGGATATTAAGCCTGATGTCCAGCTACCTCTTCACCTCCGAATCGGTCTCCGAAGGCCATCCGGACAAGGTTGCCGACCAGATCTCCGATGCGGTGCTGGACGCGATCCTCACCCAGGACCAGCGCGCCCGTGTCGCCTGCGAGACCATGGTCAAGACCGGCGTCGCCATCGTGGCCGGTGAAATCACCACCAGCGCCTGGATCGACCTGGAAGCGCTGACCCGCAAGGTCATCGTGGACATCGGCTATGACAGCTCCGACGTCGGCTTCGACGGCGCCACCTGCGGCGTGCTGAACCTGATCGGCAAGCAGTCCCCGCACATCGCCCAGGGCGTTGACCGCAAGAAGCCCGAAGAAATGGGCGCTGGCGACCAGGGCCTGATGTTCGGCTATGCCACCAACGAGACCGACAGCTACATGCCGGCCGCGATCCACCTGTCGCACCGTCTGGTCGAGCAGCAGGCCAAGATCCGCAAGAAGAAGAACTCGCCGCTGTCCTGGCTGCGCCCGGATGCCAAGAGCCAGGTCACCCTGCGCTATGAAAACGGCGTGGTCTCGGCCATCGACGCAGTCGTGCTGTCCACCCAGCATGCCCCGGGCGTGAAGCAGAAGGACCTCATCGAGGCCGTCCGCGAAGAGATCATCAAGCCGGTGCTGCCGGCCAAGTGGCTGCACAAGGGCACCAAGTTCCACATCAACCCGACCGGCAAGTTCGAGATCGGTGGCCCGGTGGGCGACTGCGGCCTGACCGGCCGCAAGATCATCGTGGACACCTACGGCGGCTGGGCCCGTCACGGTGGTGGTGCGTTCTCGGGCAAGGATCCGTCCAAGGTCGACCGTTCGGCCGCTTACGCTGCCCGCTACGTCGCCAAGAACGTCGTGGCTGCCGGCCTGGCCGACCGTTGCGAAGTGCAGGTCTCCTACGCCATCGGCGTGGCCGAGCCGACCTCGATCTCGGTCACCACCTTCGGCACCGGCAAGATCAGCGATGACAAGATCGAAAAGCTGATCCGCAAGCACTTCGACCTGCGCCCGTACGGCATCATCAAGATGCTGGACCTGATCCACCCGATGTACCAGCAGACCGCCGCCTACGGTCACTTCGGCCGCAAGCCGAAGGACTTCAG
Organism: Stenotrophomonas sp. HMWF003; assembly: GCF_003061285.1. NCBI lineage: Bacteria > Pseudomonadati > Pseudomonadota > Gammaproteobacteria > Lysobacterales > Lysobacteraceae > Stenotrophomonas > Stenotrophomonas sp. HMWF003. The sequence continues at coordinate 13,194 of NZ_QAIW01000418.1, forward strand.
CTACCTCAACGGCGAGGGCGAAACCGTCAACGCCACGGCCTTCTCCTGGGAGAAGACCGACCGCGCCGCCGCCCTGCGTGCGGATGCGAAGCTGAAGTAAGACAAATGGGCCGCGAAAGCGGCCCATTTTCTTGCGGTAGAGCCGACCGTTGGTCGGCTGCTGCTGATCGAAACAGATGACGGGCCGCGAATGCGGCCCGTCGTCGTTTGGGCGGCAAAACGCAGGCGCATGGCGATGCGTTCACCATCGCGGCGCATCCCTGCCATCGCGGCGCGGCCGCGAAAGCGGCCCGTCGTTATTTGGGCGCCGTACTTGGCCATCGTCGCGCTGCGCGCGACAAGCCGACCAACGGTCGGCGCTACCGATTGGCCAAGCGGCGCTACACTGCCGCCATGCCCGAATTCAAATCCAACCAGCTGTCCATGACCGTGCTGATGTCGCCGGAGATGGCCAATTTCTCCGGCAAGGTGCACGGCGGCGCGATCCTGCGGCTGCTCGACCAGGTCGCCTATGCCTGCGCCAGCCGGTATGCCGGCCGCTATGTGGTCACCCTGTCGGTGGACCAGGTGATGTTCCGCCAGCCGATCGCGGTCGGCGAGCTGGTCACCTTCCTGGCCTCGGTCAACTACACCGGCACCTCGTCGATGGAGATCGGGGTCAAGGTGGTGGCCGAGGACATCCTCAAGCGCAGCGTGCGCCACGCCAACAGCTGCTTCTTCACTATGGTCGCGGTGGACGAGGACGGCAAACCCACCGCGGTGCCGCCGCTGCAGCTGGAGACCAGCGACGAACGCCGCCGCCACGCCGCCGCGCTGATCCGCCGGCAGCTCCGCGAAGAAATGGAACAGCGTCATCTGGAGTTGCTGGCGTCCAACCCGCCGTCGCCGGAATAAGCTACGGCGGGTACCCATCGTGGGTCGGTACGCATGGCCCGCCCCTACCCGGTGTTCTGCACGCCCTGCGATACCCCGTTCACGCACGCCACCAGCGCGCGCAGCACGTCGTCGTCCTCGCCACCGCTGGCACGCCAGCGGCGCAGCAGGTCCACCTGCAGCACGCTGATCGGGTCGATGTAGGGGTTGCGCAGGCGGATCGACAACGCCAGCCGCTGGTCGTGCTGCAGCAGTTCGTCCTGTCCGGTCAGCGCCAGGATCTGCTGGGCGGTGAGCTCCAGCTCGCGCTGGATCTGCGGGAAGAACGTGGCGTGCAACGGGCCGGACAACTGCGAGAACTGCTCGGCAATGGTGATATCGCCCTTGCTCAGCACCATCGCGATGTCGTCCAGGAAGGTGCTGAAGAACGGCCAGTCGCGCGCCATCTCCTTCAACGTGTCCTCGTGGCCGGCCTCGATCGCCGCCTGCAGGCCGCTGCCCACGCCGTACCAGCCGGGAATCACCGCGCGCGCCTGGCTCCAGGCAAACACCCAGGGAATGGCGCGCAGGTTGGACAACGCGGCATCTTCGCCCAGCCGCCGCGACGGACGCGAGCCCAGCGTCATCCGCTCGATCACGTCGATCGGCGTGGCCTGGCGGAAATACTGCATGAACTCTTTCTGGCCCACGAAGGCGCGGTACGCCTCCGCGCTTTTCTGCGCCACCAGATCCATCACCGGGCGCCATTGCTCCTCGCGCGGTTCGGCCGCACGCGGGCGCAGGCTGGACCGCAGCACCGCCCCGGTGGACTGTTCCAGCGAGCGCAGCGCCAGTGCGCGGATGCCGTACTTGCGGTGGATCACTTCGCCCTGCTCGGTCACGCGCAGGCGGCCGTCGATGCTGCCCCGTGGCGAGGCATCCACCGCATGGGTGGTCTTGCCGCCACCGCGGCTGATCGACCCGCCACGGCCATGGAAGAAGGTCAGGCGGATGGTGTTCTCGGCGGCCACCTCCAGCAGCTCCACCTGTGCGCGTTGCAGGCCCCAGCGCGAGGCGGCGATGCCGCCGTCCTTGCCACTGTCCGAATAGCCCAGCATCACCATCTGCACATCACCGCGCGCGGCCAGGTGGGTGCGGTAGACCGGGTCGGCCAGCAGGTCGCGCAGGGTGTCGGTGCCGCGCTTGAGATCGTCCACCGTTTCAAACAGCGGAGCGATGTCCAGCGGCACCGCGCCGGCGTCGTCGACCAGCCCACCCCGGCGTGCCAGCGCGAGCACCGCAAGCACGTCGCTGCGATCATGCGCCATCGAAATGATGTAGCTGCCCAGTGCGTCGGACCCGTGGCGACGGCGTGCATCGGCCAGCGCAGCGAACACCGCGTCCAGGCGTTGACCGCCCTGCTCGGTGCTCGGCGGCAAGGCCTGTTCGCCACTGGCGAACGGTGCCAACCGGGCTGCGCGGGTGACCGCATCGGCCGCATCCCAGGCCTCCTGGCCATCGAGCACGCTGGCCAGTGCGCGGCCGTGCACACTCGACTCCTGCCGTACGTCCAGCCGCGCCAGGTGGAAGCCGAAGGTGCGCACGCGCCACAGCAGGCGGCGCACCGCGAAGCCGCCGGCATGGTCGCCCTTGTTGGCGTGCAGGCTGTCCAGGATCACCTGGATGTCGTGCTCGAGTTCGTCCGGCGACGCATAGGCACCGTCGGCATCGTCCAGGGTGGCCTGCACGCGTGCGCGCATGCGGTCGTTGAGCAGGCGGTACGGCATGTCGGCATGGCGTGGCCGTGACTTCACCTGGGGCAGCAACTGCGCGTAGTGCGCCACGCGCGCCTGCAGCGCGTCGCTCACCGCGATCCGTTCGGTGGACTGGCTGAGCAGGCTGGCCAGCTGCAGCAGGTCTTTCTGGTAACGGCCCAGGACCGCCTGGCGCTGTGCGTCCAGGGTATGCCGGATGGTGCCGGCATCGACGTTGGGGTTGCCATCCATGTCCCCGCCCACCCACGTGCCGAAGCGCAGCAGGCGCGGCAGCGGCAGGTCTTCGCCATAGGTATCCAGCAGCGCCTGCTGCAGCGATTCGTACAGCACCGGGATCACCCGGTACAGCACCTGCACCAGGTAGAAGCCGACGTGCTCGCGCTCGTCGTCCACGGTGGGCCGCACGGGCGAGGAATCGGTGGTCTGCCAGGAGGCGGTGAGCGCCATGCGGAAACGCGCGGCGTCGGCGGCGGCTTCACCGGGGGTACGTTGGCCGTCGAGGTTGTCGACCATGCTGGCGACCATCAGCTGCTCTTTTTCCAGCAGCGCGCGGCGTACCGCTTCGGTCGGGTGCGCGGTGAACACCGGTTCGATGTCGATGCGTGGCAGCCACTCGGCCAGCTCGGCCAGGGTCACGCCCTGCGCCTTGAGGTTGAGCAGCGCATCCTGCAGGCCATCGGGCTGCGGCGCGGCGGTGCCGGCGCGCTGGTAGTCGCGGCGACGGCGGATGCGATGCACGCGCTCGGCGATGTTGACCACCTGGAAGTAGGTGCTGAACGCACGCACCATCGCTTCGGCGCGCTCGGGCGGCAGGCCGGTCAGCGCGTCGTTGAGGTCGGACAGCGGGGCGTCGCTTTCGCGGCGGGCGATGGCGCGCGTGCGCACCTGTTCCACGTCATCGAAGAACTGCGTGGACACCTGCTCGGCAAGCAGGTCGCCGACCAGTGCGCCAAGTCGGCGTACGTCGTCGCGCAGGGGAATATCGGGAGTGGCAAAGACGATGCTGCTGCGGTACTCGTTCATCTGCGACGCACTGGCCTCGGGAACGGAATCCACCCAAGCCTAACCCACAACGAGGTCAATGCTGCGTCGCGCAAATAGTTACATCTGGTAGTGCCGGCCGCTGGCCGGCTCCATGCATATCTGACAGGTGCCTGTGCATTGCCGGTCACGTGCATCGTGGGGAGCCGGCCAGCGGCCGGCACTACCGGTCACGTGCATCGCGGGGAGCCGGCCAGCGGCCGGCACTACCGGTCACGTGCATCGCGGGGAGCC
>NZ_QAIW01000418.1:17111-18231 GCF_003061285.1 Stenotrophomonas sp. HMWF003
GCTTTCGGCCAGCATGGTCATGATCGACTCGCGTGCGCGGTACGCATGCGATTCGTTGGGCAGCATCACCAGCCGCGCCGTCCCGCCCAGGCCCTTGACCGCGGCGAACATGCGCTCGCTCTGGATCGGGAAGGTGCCGGAGTTGTTGTCGTCCACGCCGTGGATGAAGAGGATCGGGTCCTTGATCTTGTCGGCGTAGTTGAACGGCGACATCTTCTGGTACACGTCCTGGGCCTGCCAGTAGTTGCGCTCCTCGGCCTGGAAGCCGAACGGGGTCAGCGTGCGGTTGTACGCGCCGCTGCGGGCGATACCGGCCTTGAACAGGCGCGTGTGCGCGAGCAGGTTGGCGGTCATGAACGCCCCGTAGGAATGCCCGCCGATGGCGATGTGGTCGCGATCGGTCACGCCCCGCCGCACCACTTCGTCCACTGCCGCTTCGGCGTTGGCGATCAGCTGCGGCAGGTAGGTGTCGTTGGGTTCCTTGTCACCCTCGCCGATGATCGGCATCGACGGGCTCACCAGCACCGCGTAGCCCTTGGCCAGGAAGGCCTGCGGGCCCCAGTAGCTGATCGCATTGAAGCGGTACGGCGAGTCGGTCACCTGGCTGGCGGCGGCGGCGGTCTTGTACTCGCCCGGGTAGGCCCACATCAGCAGCGGCAGCGGGCCGTCCTTCTTCGGGTTGTAGCCCGGCGGCAGCATCAGCGTGGCCGTCAGGTCGACACCGTCGTTGCGCTTGTAGCGGATCTGCTCCTTGCTCACCCCACGCAGCTGCGGCAGCGGGTGGGCGAAGTGGGTCAGTGCGCGCGGGGCGGCGGTGGCGTCGGCCAGCGACTGCACGAACACGTTGGTGGGCTCATCGGGGGTCTCGCGGGTCACCAGCAGGGACGTGCCCTCCTGGTCGAGCAGAGCCACCGGCGCGGCGTAGCCGGGCGCCTGCGAATGGAACAGGCGGGTGGCCTGCTTGCTGTCCAGGTCGAAGCGATCGACGAACGGACGGTCGCCTTCCGGCGAGGCGCCCTGGCCGTACAGGAAGATGCTGCGGCCATCGGCGGTGATCTGCAGGCGCGCGCGCCCGTTGACGTCGCGCACCAGGCCCGGCCGGCCCGGATCGTTGTAGCGG
>NZ_QAIW01000418.1:18241-18576 GCF_003061285.1 Stenotrophomonas sp. HMWF003
TGGTCCGGGGCGATCCGCCACTGCTTCACTTCGCGGCTCTTCCACCACGACTCGTTGAGCAGTGCGAGGTCGCCGCGCCCCCACTGGATGCCGGCATAGCGGCTGCCCAGTTGGGCCAGCGTGACCGGCGGCGTATCGAACGGGGCGGCCTGCATCAGCACCGCATCGCGCACCTTGGCCGCGCGGTTGGGGTCGCCACCGTCCTGCGCTTCGGCCCACACCAGCGTCGCCGGCGCATCGGCGCGCCAGCTGATGCTGCGCACACCGGTAGATACTGCGTCATTGCCGGTCGGCAGGCCTTCCACCAGCGGCAGCGTGCTGACGGTGTGCTGCAG
>NZ_QAIW01000419.1:0-1035 GCF_003061285.1 Stenotrophomonas sp. HMWF003
ACCTGGCGCTGTCGCTGCATCATTTTGAAGGCAGCGGCCGCATGCCGGGCGGGCTGACCAGCGCCGAGTACGCGGCCGACCCGTTCCAGTCCACCCGCCCCTACGACGTATTCAATGGCCGCCGCAGCGACGGGTCGCTGAAGTACACCTGGACCGACGGCAGCAACAACGTCGAGGTGCTGGGCTACTACGTCGATTCGTTCCGCGGCAGTTATATCGAACAGGACGGCAGCGGTGCCAGCAACGGCCAGCGCCGGCTCACCGCCGCGCCGCGCAGCTACCACTACCTGGGCGTGGAGCCGCGGTATTCGCGCCTGTTCACCACCGGCACGGTAGTGCAGGAAGTCAGCGTGGGCTACCGCTACCTGAAGGAAGCCAGCAGCGAAGTGGCCTCACGCACCGGCTATTACCGGCCCGCCGCAGCCGTGGCCGGTTTCGACCTGCCGCTGCTGCCGTACCAGACCAGCCGCGGCGGTACGACCGCCAACGCGTTCTACATCGACGACCGCATCGATATCGGCAACTGGACACTCACCCCGGGCGTGCGCGTGGAAGACATCCGCACCTTCAATACCGTGACCAACCTGGCCACCAGCGGCGCGGTCACCAGCGTGCTGACCCCGAGCATCACCTCGCGCGAAACCCTGCCGACGCTGTCGGTGCTGTACCGGCTGAATGATGCCTGGTCGCTGTTCGCCAACGGCGGCAAGTCGTTCGGGCCGCAGCAGTACAGCCAGCTGGCCTCGACCACCGAAGGCCTGCATCCGGAATCGGCGACGACCTATGAGCTGGGTACCCATTTCAACGGTGCGCTGCTGAGTGGCGAGTTCACCCTGTTCAATGTCGATTTCGACAAGGAGCTGCAGTTGGCACGCTCGATCGTCGGCGAAGGCATGTGGACCGACCTCGGCGCCACCCGTCACCGCGGCGCCGAATCGGCGCTGCGGGTGGAAATGGGCCAGCTCAGTGACGCGCTGGCAGGCCTGCAGCTGTCGATGACCTACACCTGGACCGAGGCTACCGCCCGCGCCGGTG
>NZ_QAIW01000420.1:0-603 GCF_003061285.1 Stenotrophomonas sp. HMWF003
GTCCACACCAACGTGCCCACGAACACCGCGCCGAACCACAGCGCACCGGCGCGCCGGTTGCCCCACAGCAGCACGCCGGCCACCAACAGGCCAACCCCGGCCAGCACGTAGTACCAGGAGCCGCCCAGGCTGGCCAGCCACGCACCCAGCCCGCCCAGCACCACGCCAAGCAGCATCAGGACGAGGGACAACACGGTCACCAGCGCGTGGCGCGGGCGCCGGGCGGTGGACGAAGGATCGGGGCGTGCGGCGCGGGGGGCGGCGGACATCGGAGTCTCCATGCGGCGTGGCGCGAACGGGATCCGGCCACTGGTGGACTGCCATCGCGGACGCGAATGTCCGCTGGTTCGGGAGCCGTTATCCCACCGTCGCCGTGAAGTGCATGCGTTCTTTCAGCGGGCCGCCACGATAGGCAAGATGCCGCCCCGGACAGGCGCAGAAACGACGACGCCGGCACAAGGCCGGCGTCGTCGTGGTACTGCCTGCAGCGCGATCAGCCCTGCGGGGTCTGCTCGTCGGTGGCGGCAGGTTCGGCCGCCGCAGCCTCACCGGCAACCGGCACCACGTCCACCAGTTCGTCGTCACCGATCGACGCATCCATGC
>NZ_QAIW01000420.1:621-5070 GCF_003061285.1 Stenotrophomonas sp. HMWF003
CAGGGTGCCGCCATCGGAGATCAGCAGCACTTCATCGGCTGCGCCCATCAGCACCGCGCTGACCAGCTTGCCGTTGCGCTCGGTGGTCTGGATGCCGATCACGCCCTGGGTGCCGCGGCCCTTGCGCGGGTAATCCGGCAGCGGGGTGCGCTTGCCGTAGCCGTTCTCGGTGGCGGTCAGGATGTACAGCATGGTGTCGTCGTCGCCGACCTCGATCACGGCATCGCCGTTCTCGATCACGGTTTCTTCGACGCTGCCGTCGTCCTCGTTTTCGTCCTCGTTGCCGCCGGCGCTCTCGGCTACGATCAGGCTCACGACCTCTTCGCCCTTGGCCATCTTGATGCCGCGCACGCCGGTGGCAGTACGGCCCATCGAGCGGACCTTGTCTTCACCGAAGCGCACAGTCTTGCCGTTGGAGGCGAACAGCAGGATGTCGCGCTCACCGTCGGTCAGGCCGACGCCCACCAGCGCATCGCCTTCGTCGAGGTTGATCGCGATCTTGCCGCGCGCCAGGCGGAAGGCGAACTCGCTGAGCGGGGTCTTCTTGACGGTACCGTTGCGGGTGGCGAAGAACACGAACTGGCGTTCGGCGTACTCGCGCACCGGCAGCACGGCCTGCACCCGCTCACCGGGTTCCAGCGGAATCCAGTTGATGATCGGGCGGCCCCGCGCATTGGAACCGGCTTCGGGCAGCTGGTGCACCGGCAGCCAGAACACCTTGCCGGCGCTGGTGAAGGTCAACAGCGTGTCATGCGTGTTGACCAGCCACAGCTGCTCGATGAAATCCTCTTCCTTGGTCGACGCCGCGCTGCGGCCACGGCCACCACGACGCTGCGCGCGGTAGGCGCTGACCGGCTGGCGCTTGACGTAACCGGCATGCGACAGGGTGACCACCACGTCTTCCGGGGCGATCAGGTCGAGGATGTCCAGGTCTTCTTCGCTGTGGCGGATCTCGGTGCGGCGTTCGTCGCCGAACTCGGTACGCACGTTGATCAGCTCTTCGCGGATGACCTGCAGCAGGCGGTCCGGATCTTCCAGGATGTGGATCAGCCCGGCGATGGTTTCCAGCAGCAGCTTGTACTCTTCGGTCAGGCGGTCCTGCTCCAGCCCGGTCAGGCGGTGCAGGCGCATTTCCAGGATCTGGGTGGCCTGGATCTCGGTCAGCTGGTAGCCGCCGGTGATCAGGCCCACGCCCTTGGGCAGGTCTTCCGGACGCGAGGTTTCCGCACCGGCAGCGCCCAGCATCGACCCGACCAGGCCCGGCTCCCACAAGCGCGCCAGCATGCGCTCGCGTGCTTCACCGGGATTGGGCGAGGTCTTGATCAGTTCGATCATCTCGTCGATGTTGGCCAGCGCAACGGTCAGGCCTTCCAGCACGTGGGCACGGGCGCGCGCCTTGCGCAGCTCGTACACGGTGCGGCGGGTGACCACTTCGCGGCGATGGCGCACGAACGCTTCGAGCATCTGCTTGAGGTTCAGCAGCTGCGGGCGGCCATCGACCAGCGCCACCATGTTGATGCCGAACACCGACTCCATCTGGGTCTGCTGGTAGAGGTTGTTCAACACAACTTCCGCCGACTCGCCGCGCTTGATCTCGATGAAGATGCGCATGCCGTCCTTGTCGGACTCATCGCGCAGTTCGCTGATGCCTTCGAGTTTCTTTTCCTTGACCAGCTCGGCGATCTTCTCGATCAACCGGGCCTTGTTCACCTGGTACGGGATCTCGGTGACGATGATCGATTCGCGGCCGTTGTCGGCCACTTCGATCTCCGCCTTGGCGCGGATGCGCACCCGGCCACGCCCGGTCCGGTAACCGGCGACGATGCCGGCGGTACCGTTGATGATGCCCGCGGTCGGGAAGTCCGGGCCCGGGATGTACTCCATCAGGCCGTCGACGTCGATCTCGGGGTTGTCGATCAGCGCGATGCAGGCGTTGATGGACTCGGTGAGGTTGTGCGGCGGGATGTTGGTCGCCATGCCCACCGCGATACCGGCCGAACCGTTGACCAGCAGGTTCGGGAACCGGGTCGGCATGACCGTCGGCTCCAGTTCCTTTTCGTCGTAGTTGGGCTGGAAATCGACGGTTTCCTTGTCGAGGTCGGCCATCAGCTCATGGGTGAGCTTGGACATGCGGGCTTCGGTGTATCGCATGGCCGCGGCGGAGTCGCCGTCGACCGAACCGAAGTTACCCTGGCCATCGACCAGCATGTAGCGCAGCGAGAACGGCTGTGCCAGACGCACCAGCGTGTCGTACACCGACTGATCGCCATGCGGGTGGTACTTACCGATGACGTCACCGACGATACGGGCCGACTTGAAGTAAGGCTTGTTGCTGTGCGCGTTCAACTCGCTCATCGCGAACAGCACGCGGCGATGCACCGGCTTGAGGCCATCGCGCGCATCCGGGAGGGCGCGGCCCACGATCACGCTCATCGCGTAATCGAGGTAACTCTTGCGCATCTCGTCTTCCAGGTTGACCTGGATGATTTCCTTGGCGGTTTCTGCCATTCGGGTTCCGTTGTCTGGGAGCGGTCCAGTCCGTCGCGCCAGCCCTTTCGGGGCGGCCGCGCCGGAATCTCGATTAACCGGTGAAGTCTACCACAACGGACCGTTTTCCGCCTGCTTTTACGGGCGTTTTACCGGCAAGAATCAGGAACTTACGGGGACGTTGCGGGTATGGGCGCGGCGGGGCCGTCAAAGGCGTACCGACCAGCGGCCGGGACCTGCCCGGAAGGGGGCCAGGCCACCCTCCCGATCCCGGCAGGCCACGACCGTTGGTCGTGGCCCATGGCGACGGAAATCAGCCGAACGCGGCCTGCATGTTGGCCACCGTCGGGTTCAGGATCACCCCGCGCTCGGTCACGATGGCATCGATCAGGCTGCCCGGGGTGACGTCGAACACCGGGTTCCAGGCGGCGATGCCCTCGGCCACGGTGCGCGTGCCCCCTACCCCGTACAGCTCGCCCGGATCGCGCTGCTCGATCTCGATCTGCTCGCCGTCGGCGGTGTCCATGTCCACCGTGGAAGACGGCGCCACCACCATGAACTTGACCCCGTGGTGGCGGGCGGCGATGGCCAGCTGGTAGGTGCCGATCTTGTTGGCGGTGTCGCCGTTGGCGCAGATGCGGTCGGCGCCGACGATCACCCACTGCACCGCACCGGTCTTCATCAGGTGCGAGGCGGCCGAATCGGCGATCAGGGTGGCGTCGATGCCGTCCTGCTGCAGCTCCCACACGGTCAGGCGCGCGCCCTGCAGCCACGGCCGGGTTTCGCCGGCGAAGACCTTGGCGATGCGGTGCTGGGCCATGCCGGCGCGGATCACGCCCAGTGCGGTGCCGAACCCGGCGGTGGCCAGCGAGCCGGTATTGCAGTGGGTGAGCACGCCACTGCCGGCCTCGATCAGCCCGGCGCCCAGCGCGCCCATGTGGCGGTTGGCGGCCAGGTCTTCGTCGGCGATGGCCTGGGCCTCGGTGGCCAGCACCTGCTGCCAGTCGGCGCCGGCCGGGGCCAGCGCACGGCGCATGCGGGCCAGCGCCCAGGCCAGGTTCACCGCGGTCGGGCGGGACGCGTTGAGCCGCTGCAGGGCCGGTTCCAGCTTGGCCAACGCCTGCGCGCCGTCATCGGCCTGCACCCCGGCCGCGGCCAGCACCACGCCCCAGGCGGCGGCAATGCCGATCGCCGGCGCGCCGCGCACGGTGAGTGCATGGATGGCCTCGGCCACCGCGTCACTGTCGCGGCATTCCACGTGCTCCACCACGAACGGCAGCTTGCGCTGGTCGAGCAGTTGCAGGGTATCGCCGGTCCACAGGATCGGGCGGATATGGTCGTAACGGGCGTAGTCGATGTCGGTGGATGCGTTCATCGCGCCATTGTAGCGGCGCACGCCCAAGCCGCCAAAGCGGCTCAGTTGACCTGGAATTCGGCGCGGCAGCCGTTGTCCACCCAGACCCCGCGCGCGTCCCAGCCCCAGCCGCGGCCTTCCTCGCACGGGCTGCCGGACAACTGCTTGGACAGGCGCGCGCCCTTGCCGATGGTCGCCCCGCAGAAACGGCGCTGGCGCGACTTGGATTCGCACACCAGCGTGCGCGGTGCGTCCAGGAAACCGGAACCGTCGGCGGCCCCCACCTCGAAGTCGCCCTGGCAACCGCGGGTTACCCACACTTCGTTGCGCCGCACGCCCCAGCTGTGGCCTTCGCGGCACGGCATCGCCGACAGCTGGCGCAGCAGCCGTACCGGCGCGCCCTGCAGTGCCACCGGGCAACTCTGCGGCCGACCACTGGATTCGCAGCGCAGCACCCGGCGCACCTGCCGCGCGGCGCCGGTGCTGGCGCCCCCTGCCGGCCGGCTGCGGAATTCGGCACGGCAGCCCAGCGTGACCCACACGCCGGAACGATCGGTGCCCCATTCGGTACCGCGGATGCAGCTGCTGTCGGACAACTGGCGCACCAG
>NZ_QAIW01000420.1:5080-6676 GCF_003061285.1 Stenotrophomonas sp. HMWF003
ATGTCGCGCGACTGGCAGCGCACCACCTGCGCTTCATACCCGGTCGGATCGGCCATCGCCGTGGCAGGCAGCACGCCGGTCCACAACACCAGTGTCCACCACGTCCACGTCCAGCGCGGCGCGCTCCATGACGGCAGTTCGGCAACTTCCCACAGCTTCATCAACCCATTCCCCGCCGCAACTGAACGATCACGCGCCTACCATCGGGCATGCGCTGTGATCAGAGCATCATCGTGCAGGTCGCGCAAGACGTACACGCGACAATCACGCGCACTGTGCGCGTTACGCGTGGGCGAAATCGATCGCCAATACATCGGCAATCCGCGTGGTGCGGTTCATCGCCATCAGCAGGCGGTCCACCCCGACCGCAACACCGGCGCAGTCGGGCAGACTTGGCAGGGCCTGCAGCAACGGCTCATCCAGCGGCGGCAGCACGTCGCCGCGCGCCGCACGTACCGCGTGGTCGCGGATGAAGCGCGCACGTTGTTCAGCGGCGTCGTTCAGCTCGTGGTACCCGTTGGCCAGTTCCACCGCGCCCAGGTACAGCTCGAACCGTTCGGCCAGCGGCGGCGTGCCCGGGCGGATACGCGCCAGCGCGGCCTGGCTGGCCGGCCAGTCGTGCACGACGGTCATGCGGTCGTCATCGAACGTGGGCTGGATGCAATGGGTCATCAGCAGGTCCAGCCAGTCGTCGCGGGTGAGGCCCTCGGCGTCGATGCGGACCGACGCCAACGGCGCCTGCAGCTGCGCCAGCGGCGCGTCGAACGGGTCCACGCCCAGGTGCTGCTGGTACAGGCTGCGGTAGTCGACCACGCGCAGATCGGCGGTGCGCTGCACCAGCCCGAGTGCGGCGCGGACCAGCGCAACGGTTTCCTCGATCAGGCGGTGGTGGTCCCAGCCCACCCGGTACCACTCCAGCATGGTGAACTCGGGGTTGTGGCGGCCACCGGCTTCGCCGTTGCGGAACACCCGGCCAAGTTCGTAGCAGTCGCCCACGCCGGCGGCGAGCAGGCGCTTGAGCGGGTACTCGGGCGAGGTGCGCAACCAGCGTTGCGCACTGCCGGCGTCAACGTGGCCACTGAAGCGGGTGTGGAAGCTGTCGATGTTCGGCTCGGTGTTGCCGGCCGCCGACAGGATCGGCGTTTCCACTTCCAGCACATCGCGCGCGGCGAAGAACGCCCGGATCAACGCGTTCAGCGCGGCGCGCTGGCGCAGCGCGGCGATCATGCGCGCGCGTCCTTCAGCCGCTGCGCGAGTGGCAGGGTGAGCAGGTCGCGGGTGTCGTCGACGTAGCCGGTGGCCAGGTACAGCCGCCGTGCCAGTTCATTGTGGTGGTTCACTTCCAGTCGCATGCGCGCCACCCCGCGCGCATTGGCGCGCTGTTCCAGGATGGCCAGCGCCTGCTTGCCGCGCCCGCGGCCACGGGCAGAATGACGCAGGTACAACTCGTCGAGCAGGGCGAAATGACCGCCCTGCTCCAGGCTGAAGCCCATTGCCAGCGCCGCATAGCCCACCACGCTGCCCGCCTCGTCCAGCCACAGCAGCACTTCGCCGTTGCGCGGGTCTTCCAGCAGCGCGGCCAGCGCGATGCGGACC
>NZ_QAIW01000421.1:0-473 GCF_003061285.1 Stenotrophomonas sp. HMWF003
GCTGGCGGCCACGCACGCCGCCGATGTTCAGGCCCTCGCGCTGGCCCAGGGTGAAATAGAACACGCCGGGGTGTTCGGCGATCAGGGCGCCGTCCGGGTCGCGGATCTCGCCGGCTTTGGCCGGCAGGTAGCGGCCCAGGAACTCGCGGAAGTCGCGCTCGCCGATGAAGCAGATCCCGGTGGAATCCTTTTTGGCGTGGGTCGGCAGCCGCGCGTCGCGGGCGATCCGGCGCAGGTCGTTCTTCTGCAGGTCGCCGATCGGGAACAGCGTGGCCGCCAGCTGCTCCTGGCCCAGCTGGTGCAGGAAGTAGCTCTGGTCCTTGCTGCGGTCGGCGCCGCGCAGCAGCGCCCAGCGCCCACCCACCTGCGCCACGCGGGCGTAGTGGCCGGTGGCGATGCGCTCGGCGCCCAGTTCGCGGGCCGCGTCCAGGAAGTGCTTGAACTTCACTTCCCGGTTGCACAGCACGTCGGGG
>NZ_QAIW01000421.1:489-879 GCF_003061285.1 Stenotrophomonas sp. HMWF003
GTCGCCGCTGCCGTCATCGGCCCAGTTCTGCATGAACAGCCCGGCCACAGGTTCGCCCTGCTGGACCAGCCGCCAGGCCGCCACCGAGGAGTCCACGCCGCCGGACACGCCGACCATCACCCGGGGAGTGCTCATGCGGTTTCCTTCAGGAGCGACAGGGGGTGGCGCTGGCCGCCCAGATAGTCGGCCACGACCTCCCAGACCAGCGGGCTGCGCAGGCGTGCCGCGCTGGCCTGCAGCTCGGCCGGGGTCATCCACAGCGCGCGCAGGATGCCCGCGTCCAGCGGCCGGGCCGGATCGTGCTCGACCGGCTCGGCGGCGAAGGCGAAGCGCAGGAAGGCCGTGCCGTCGGGCGCGGTCCACTGGTAAACCCCGATGAAGGCGCTCAGG
>NZ_QAIW01000421.1:892-4932 GCF_003061285.1 Stenotrophomonas sp. HMWF003
CAGCGTCTCGCGCACCGCGGCCGCGGCCAGGCTTTCGCCCGGCTCCAGGTGGCCGGCCGGCTGGTTGAGCACATCGCGGCCGTCGATCCGCTCTTCCACCAGCAACAGGCGCCCGTCACGCACCACAACGGTGGCGACGGTGACATGGGGCGTCCAGCGTGGGTCCTGCACGGCATTCACCTCAGTATTCGTCCGTCTCGGTCAGTTCGTTTTCCATGGCATCGGCGGCGCGCATGGCCGCATCGATGGCCTCGCTGAGCGCGGTGGAACTGGCATTGGCGTCCACCTTGACCACGAACATGGCCAGCTGGTCCTGCTTCACCCAGGCGCCCAGCTTGGCGTCCTGCGAGTCTTCCAGCAGGCGGTTGGCCACCGCGGCGGGGAACTGCTTGCCGGGGGAGCTGTAGCCGGGCGACCAGATCTCGCGGATCTTGTGGCTGCCGAACTCTTCCACCGACGAACGCACGAATACCAGCTGGGTGCGGTCATCGCCGGCGTCGAAGACCAGCTTGTAGTCGCCGTCCTCGTCGATCTCGTAGGGGTAGTCCAGCTGCTCGAGCACGCGGCCCACGGCCTTGTCGGGTTCGACCGCGTGGGCGCCGAACATCGTGGCGGTCAGCAACAGCGCGGTGACGATCCTTTTCATGAAATCTCTGTGAAAGCGTGAGGGTGGACGTGCAGATTGTGAAGGGCGACAGAGGCGGCGTCCAATCCCGCTATAATGTGGGGATGCCCCGCGAGCCCAACCAAGAGCCCCACCACGATCACGGCGTCATGCTGGAACCGGCCCGGCCGGAGGTGGCACCGCCGCCGTTCTACCAGGTGATGCTGTTGAACGACGACTACACCCCGATGGATTTCGTGGTGACCGTCCTGCAGAGCTTCTTTGCCATGGACCTGGACAAGGCCACCCAGGTGATGCTCCACGTCCACACCCGCGGTCGCGGCGTGTGCGGGGTCTTCACCCGTGAGGTTGCCGAGTCCAAGGTGGCCCAGGTCAACGAATTCTCGCGCATGAACCAGCACCCGCTGCTGTGCACGATGGAGAAGACCAGCGGCTAGCCGCCGGTGCGTGCCAGCTGACGCAGCGCCATGTCCGCCACCGCCAGGTCGACGTCGGCGGCGCTGCCATCTTCCAGGAACCACACCGCCGACAGCCCGGCGCTGGCTGCGATCCAGCGCAGCAGCCGCGTGCGCCCCAGGCCCCCCAGCGCGCTGACCTGGTCCACCCGGCGGCCAAAGACGTCCGGTTGGATGGCCACGTGGATGCCCGGCCCGCACAGGTCCGGGTTGCAGAACAGCACGGTGTAGTCGAAGGCGCGGTCGCCGAGCAGGCGCTTGGGATCGATCGCCAGCCAGCCGCGCGCGCCGCCGTCGACCAAGTTGTCGTGGTGCAGGTCGCCATGCAGCGGGCGCACCTCGATCTGGGCGGCCAGCACTGTCGATGCCAGCGATCTGCACTGTTCCAGCAATGGCGACAACGCGATCGTGGGCTGCAGCAGCGCCTTGAACCAGTCCTGCAGGTCCACCAGTCCCTCGGGCAGGGCGCCGCGCGGCCGGTGCAGGCATGCGGCGGTCCGGCACAGCAGCGCCGTGGCCTGCGCATCCTGCCCGGCGATGGACATCGCGCGCAATGAAACGCCCGGTTGGGCCCGTTCCAGCAGGACCGCCTCGTGGTCGTGGGCCAGCAGCTGCACAGCGCCATCGCCGTCCCACCAGCGCAGCAGGCGGTGGCCGTTGCGCTCCTCGGCCTCCGTGCTCACCTTCAACATGGCCGCGGAACCGTCGGGGAGGCGGACCGGCCACAGCCGGGCGTGCGGGGTGGTGATGACGTCGCCATCACGGACAAGCTGCCATTTCGTGAGCTGGAGTTCAGGCATCATGGAGTCGCTGGGAAGGCCCTTGGGGAAACCGGGTGGTATTGGACCGCTAACGCCGTCTGAACGCACCGATCCGCTAGGGTGATGGAAATTGCGCAGCTAGGCCGCATATTGTTCCCACCTGCCGCCGGAGTAGAACATGTTCAGTAAAGACCTCGAACACACCATCGGTCAGTGCTACAAGCGCGCCCGTGAGGCCCGGCATGAATTCATGACGGTGGAACACCTGCTGCTGGCACTGCTCGACAACCCGTCCGCCCAAGCCGTGCTGAAGGCATGCGGGGCCGACGCCGAGCGCCTGCGCCAGGAACTGGAACAGGCCATCGAGGCCTCGGTCTCGCGCCTGGCCGAAGATGACGGCCGCGATACCCAGCCCACGTTGGGCTTCCAGCGCGTGCTGCAGCGGGCCGTGTACCACGTGCAGTCCTCGGGCAAGAAGGAGGTGACCGGCGCCAACGTGCTGGTGGCCATCTTCGGCGAGAAGGACTCCCACGCGGTGTATTACCTCAACCAGCAGGACGTGACCCGGCTGGATATCGTCAATTACCTGTCCCACGGCATCGCCAAGCTGGGGGAGGACGGCGAAGTGCCGCCGGCGGCCGACGGTGAAGGCCGCGCCGAGGGCGGCGAGGGCGAAGGCAAGGGCGATGCGCTGGCGGAGTTTGCCAGCAACCTCAACGAGGCCGCACGGAACGGTCGGATCGACCCGCTGGTCGGTCGTCGCGACGAAATCGAGCGCACCATCCAGGTGCTGTGCCGCCGCCGCAAGAACAACCCGCTCTACGTGGGCGAGGCCGGCGTGGGCAAGACCGCCATCGCCGAAGGCCTGGCCAAGCGCATCGTCGAAGGCTCGGTGCCTGACGTGCTGGCCGATGCGATCATCTATTCGCTCGACCTGGGCGCGCTGGTGGCCGGCACCAAGTACCGGGGCGACTTCGAGAAGCGCCTCAAGGGCGTGCTCACCGCGCTGAAGAAGATGCCCAACGCGGTGCTGTTCATCGACGAGATCCACACCATCATCGGTGCCGGGTCGGCCTCGGGCGGCACCATGGATGCCTCCAACCTGATCAAGCCGGCCCTGGCGTCGGGCGAGCTGCGCTGCATCGGGTCGACCACCTTCCAGGAATACCGCGGCATCTTCGAGAAGGACCGCGCGCTGGCGCGGCGCTTCCAGAAGATCGACATCGTCGAGCCCACCGTGGGCGAAACCTACGAAATCCTGCAGGGCCTCAAGCCGCGTTACGAAGCGCACCACGGCGTGACCTACGCCGACGATGCGCTGCAGGCCGCGGTGGACCTGTCGGTCAAGCACATCGGTGACCGTCTGCTGCCGGACAAGGCGATCGACGTGATCGACGAAGCCGGCGCCCGCCAGCGCCTGTTGCCCGAGGGCGAGCGCAAGGAGCTGATCGACATCGAGGAAATCGAAACGATCGTGGCCAAGATGGCGCGTATCCCGGCCAAGCAGGTCAGCGCCACCGACAAGGACGTGCTGCAGCACCTGGAGCGCAACCTGAAGATGGTGATCTTCGGCCAGGATCCGGCCATCGAGACGCTGTCGTCGGCGATCAAGCTGGCCCGTTCCGGCCTGGCCAACCCGGAAAAGCCGATCGGCAACTTCCTGTTCGCCGGTCCCACCGGTGTGGGCAAGACCGAGGTGACCAAGCAGCTTGCGCTGCAGCTGGGCATCGAGCTGGTCCGCTTCGACATGAGCGAGTACATGGAGCCGCATTCGATCAGTCGCCTGATCGGTGCGCCCCCGGGCTATGTTGGCTTCGACCAGGGCGGCCTGCTCACCGAGAAGATCGTCAAGACCCCGCACTGCGTGCTGCTGCTGGACGAGGTGGAAAAAGCCCACCCGGACATCTTCAACATCCTGCTGCAGGTCATGGACCGTGGCGTGCTCACCGACACCAACGGGCGCGAAGCCAACTTCAAGAACGTGGTGCTGGTGATGACCACCAATGCCGGCGCGGCCCAGGCCTCGCGGCGTTCGATCGGCTTCACCCGCCAGGATCACGCCACCGACGCGATGGAAATCCTGCGCAAGAGCTTCACGCCGGAATTCCGCAACCGCCTCGATGCGGTGGTGCAGTTCCAGCCGCTGGGCTTCGAGCACATCCTGCGCGTGGTCGACAAGTTCCTGATCGAGCTGGAAAT
>NZ_QAIW01000421.1:4942-7109 GCF_003061285.1 Stenotrophomonas sp. HMWF003
CGGCAAGCTCGTCAACGGCGGCCGGGTCAGCATCGACGTGCGCAACGACGAGCTGTTCGTGGAAACCCAGGCAGAACCGGAGCGCCTGTTGCCGGCAACGGTGTAGGTCACGACCGTCGGTCGTGACGTGCAGCCCGGAGCGCGCCGAGCGCCTTGGGCAAGGTGGCATCACGCCTTCGTGGCGTGATGCCACGGTGCGCCCTCACATCGGTGGCGATACCAGCCGCATCTGGCAGAAGCCGTTGTCAGGCGCCAGCGTGTAGGTCCACGCGTCGGTCACCTTCATGTCTTCAAGTGCAGCGAGTGCAGTCGCGGGCATCCCACAATCCTGCCACTGCAGGATGAGGGTCGTACGGGACGTGCCGTCAGCGCGCGTCGCCAAAAGAATCGATGCGGATAGGGCATCCGGGACGCCTGCCGCATGTTGCGGCGCAGGATCCGAGGTGGCAAGTGCGGGCCGGTTGCCGCCGAACCTGACATGGAAGCGTTCGGGTGTTTCATCCGGACCCATGAGCGCAGCGTGCGCGGACAGTGCTGCGCGGATCAGGCTGGCCGCTGATGTGGTCGTGGCTGCAGGGTTGGCAAGTGGCAAGCCGGGTGAAGTATCGGCGCTGGCCATCAGAACGTAGGGTGCGGCCGTCGCTGCGCGCCACCGCGTGCTCCCGGCGCCATCCATGCCGGGGAGTTCGACGACCCAATGCGACGTGCCGTCTGCGTTTTTCGCCTCCAGCGCGCCATCCTGCTGCCAGGCGTGCACGAGCGGGTCCGCGGAGGCGGACAGCTGCAGGCTCATGTAGTCGCCTGACGCTTCGCGCAGTTCCAGGTACACCATCCGCTCGACCGTGTTCGGGAGGGCGTGGCCATGGCCTGCTATCCACGCCGGCAGGGTGGCACGCATGCCTGTGCTTCCGGCTTCGCCGTACATCAGCTCGTCGTAGGCCTCGGGCGATTGCATGAGGGGAAGCGTGTCCATCAGTGCCTGTACCTGCAGCAATGCCGGGGATGCTGCCAGTGCCGGCGTGGCGTTGGCGAGCAGTAGTCCCGTCATGAGCAGGACGGGACTAGTGCGCTGGCGCCGGTGCACCGTGTTTGGGCGTGGCTGCGCCGACGTGTGATGAGCGACGTTGAGTGCGCGCGGCAGGGTGTTGGGCCGATGCATGAAGGTGGCGAGTGGGGCGGGCGGTCAGTCTGCTACCCGGTCACGCGTACTCCCATACAAGAAGTTGCATGCTCCCGTCGCTGCTTGTGATGCTGGGCGCGGGCGGATCACGACGCGCGGTCGTGATCCGGCAGTTGCCTGCGCGTCCGGCCGGGCCTCGATGAGAGGCGATCGGTCAGCGGCGCGCGCGCGCCCGCGAGGTGAATTCCTGGGCCGTGATCGTCTCTACCTCACGGACCACGCACTTCTGCGACTTGGTGCGCAGGCTGCTTACGCCGCCACCGCACAGCTGTCCGTCGCGGTCGGGGGTGACAAAGCGCAGGTCGGAGGTTTGCGCGGCGCTGCTGCAGCTGTCCTTGAAATGCACGATGTAGTGCTGGTCGGCGTTGCGCAGCAGGATGTTGCGATCGGCGCCTGCGCGCACGATCTGCTGGTCGGCCGACAGGGAGATGCATGCGGCATCGGCGGCGGGCGCCGGTTCGGCGGCCTGGGCCGCAGTGGCAAGGCAGGTGCAGGCCAGCAGGCTGAGCAGGGACAGGGTCTTCATGGCAGGGGCCGGGGGATGGCGATCCGGATTGGATCGACAACCAGCGTGCCGCGGGACGCGCCCGTGCGAATCTGCGGCAAGGCAGCCTTACCGATGTCAGGGTGCACAGGGTCAGGGTGCCGCTTGGCAGGGTCTGGCCGCTTTATCGCGGCCACGCAAAAAGGCCAGCTCCTGGCTGGCCTTCTGGCGGGGCTTCTGTTGGGAAGCCGCCCCGAACCGCTTACTTCATGCGGTACGTGATACGACCCTTGGTCAGGTCGTAGGGCGTCATTTCGACCTTGACACGGTCGCCCGTCAGGATGCGGATGTAGTTCTTGCGCATGCGGCCGGAGATGTGGGCGATGATTTCATGCCCATTTTCCAGTCGTACGCGGAAAGTGGTGTTCGGCAGCGTCTCGCTGACGGTGCCTTCGAACTCGATGGAGTCGTCTTTCGACATGTAGTCCTGTGCAGTTCTGTAA
>NZ_QAIW01000422.1:0-2006 GCF_003061285.1 Stenotrophomonas sp. HMWF003
ATCAATGCCCGGTCCAGCGGCGGCAGCATGCGGATCGCCGCCTCCAGCTGCTGTACCGCGTGCTGCTGTTCGGCCGGCGCACCCTCGTCCACCGGCAGGGTGTCCTCCTCCAGCACGGCATGGTGGCGTTGCCGCAGCTGCTGCCGGCGCACCTGCGAGATGGCCACGTTCAGCGCGACCCGGTACAGCCAGGTGGAGAAGCGGGCGCGTGCCGGGTCGAAGCTGTCGAACGCATCCCAGGCCTGCACGCTGATGTCCTGGATCAGGTCGAGCCGGTCTTCCTGGTGCGCGCAGTAGCCGCGCGCGATCTTCAGCACGATGCCGCGGTGCTGGTCCAGCAACGCGGCAAAGCGGAGGCGGGGGTCGCGGGCGGCAGGGGCGTTCATGTCCATACCCAGGTGATTCGCACGAAGGCGGCGGTTATCACAGCGCCTCGGCGGGAATGCCGATCACCTGGGGGCGTCGGCCGCCTGCACGCGGTTCTTGCCAACTCGCTTGGCCGCATACAGGGCCGCATCCGCACGCCGCAGCAGGGCATCCACCGGTTCGCCGGCCTGCCATTGCGCCACCCCGGCGCTGAAGTGCACCGGCACCCGCGTGTCGTCCAGCGGCAGCGGGCGCTGGGCCAGCGAGCGCTGCAGCCGCAGCAGGGTGGACATGCTGTCGGCGGCGGGCGTTTCGGGCAGCAGCAGCACGAATTCGTCGCCACCGATGCGGGCGATCGCATCGGTGCTGCGCAGGTGCAGCTGGCAGACCGTGACCAGGTGGCGCAGCACCGCATCGCCGCCGGCATGGCCGTGGGCCGTGTTGGTCTGGTGGAAGTCGTCCAGGTCGATCAGCGCCAGGGCCAGCGGGTGCCCATGGCGGCCGGCCCGCGCCAGCTCGCGCTCGACCAGCTCGTCGAATCCGCGGCGGTTGAGCGCCCCGGTCAGCGGGTCGGTGCGGACCAGCCCGGACACATCGCGCAGTTCCTGCTCCAGCTCGGCGATGCGCTGCTCGGCCTGCTCCACTTCGCGGCGTGCATTGCCCAGGTGGTCGCGCGCCTGCAGTGCCTGCTCCTGCACGCGGCCGGTGTCCTGCAGCACGCCCTGCAGCAGCTGGCTGAGGTCGGCGATGCTGCGCGCCTCCTTCAGGGCCAGCGCATAACTGCTGATCCGGTCGTGGTACTCGCCGGTGCTCACCGCCATGCCGTCGAGGCGCTCGATGAAGCCGCCCATCAGGCCCTTCATGGCCGCCTTGGATTCAACGATGCCCTGCTTGAGCAGACCCTGTTTGTAGATCACTTCGCGCAGGTTGGCGCGCGCCTGGTCGACCGAGTCGCGGTCCAGCGGGCCGCTGATCAGCTGGCGCACCGCATGCACCTGCCCATGCAGCCAGCTGCTGTCGTCCAGCAGCTCGCCGATGTTGTCCAGCAGCAGGTCGAACAGGCTCAGCAGCAGTTCCTGCTGTTCCTGCCAGCCATCGCTGCGCACGCCGATCTGGTGGGTCAGCTCGCGCAGGCGCAGTTCGATCGGCTGCAGCGGCTGGCCGGGATGCCAGTGGCGAAGGTCGGCGGCGATCTGCGCGGGTTCGTCCCGCAGCTCGGGCATGTTCTGCAGCAGGCTGGCCACGGTCACGCCCAGCGTGTGCCGCAGCAGCTCGCGCAGGCGCAGGCTGTCGGGCTGGCCGTCGGGGCTGTCCTGCTCGATGGTGCGGATGTACTTGTCGATCAGCTGGCGCATCGCGCGGCCGTAGCTGACCCAGTCGGCACTGCGCTGCGCCGACTGCAGGCGCAGGCCCATGTCGCCCAGTTCGCCGGGCAGGGTGGACATGCCGTTGGCGAAGGCGGCCAGCAGCGGTTCGGGGCTGTCGATGCCGGCGAACAGGCGCTGCAGCATCGCGCTGGTGCCGCCCTTGGGGCCGGGCGCGTCCACGCTGGCCGTGTCGATCACCCGGGTGCCGGCCTGGCGCCGCGACAGCAGCCGGCCCACGGCGGTGCCGGGGCTGGGGGGAGCGTCGTGCGGGTC
>NZ_QAIW01000423.1:0-1987 GCF_003061285.1 Stenotrophomonas sp. HMWF003
CCCGCCGCGCAAACCCCGCCGCCGCGCCAGCGAGCGAACGCGACTACCGCTGCCCACCGCGCTCGCCCCACCCAAGATTCCCGCTGCTTCCCCTTCCTTTGTGACCCCATCCGACATCGCTGTCGAGGAGACCTCCTGGTGACCACGCCCAACTCCCCCCGAATTAGAATTTTCGACACCACCCTGCGTGACGGCGAGCAATCGCCCGGCTGCAGCATGAGCCCGCAGCAGAAACTGGTGATGGCCCGTGCGCTGGACGAGCTGGGCGTGGACATCATCGAAACCGGCTTCCCGGCCAGCTCGCAGTCCGACCGCGAAGCGATGGCGATGATCGGCCGCGAAGTACGCCGGCCGACCCTGGCGGTGCTGTCGCGCTGCCTGGCCGCCGATATCGAAACCTCGGCCAAGGCCCTGGAGGCCGCGGCCAATGCGCGGCTGCACGTGTTCCTGTCCACCAGCCCGCTGCACCGCGAGCACAAGCTGCGGATGAGCCGTGAGCAGGTACTGGAATCGGTGCACAAGCACGTCAGCCTGGCGCGCAGCTACATCGATGACGTGGAGTTCTCCGCCGAAGATGCCACCCGCACCGAGGAAGATTTCCTGATCGAGGTAGCCCGCGTGGCCGTGGCCGCTGGCGCCACCACCATCAACCTGCCCGACACCGTGGGCTTCACCACGCCCGAAGAGATCCGCGGCATGTTCCAGCGGGTGATCGCCGGGGTGCCGGACAGCGACCGCATCATCTTCAGTGCGCATTGCCATAACGACCTGGGGCTGGCCGTGGCCAACTCGCTGGCCGCCATCGAAGGCGGCGCGCGGCAGGTGGAGTGCACCATCAACGGCATCGGCGAGCGCGCCGGCAACTGCTCGCTGGAAGAGATCGCCATGGTGCTGAAGGTGCGCAACGCCTTCTACGAGGAAGACACCCGCATCAACACCCCGCGCATCGTCTCCACCTCGCAGCTGCTGCAGCGCCTGGTCGGCATGCCGGTCCAGCGCAACAAGGCGATCGTGGGCGCCAACGCGTTCGCGCACGAGTCGGGCATCCACCAGCACGGCATGCTGCGCCACCGTGGCACTTACGAGATCATGCGCCCGGAAGACGTGGGCTGGGAGTCGTCGCAGATGGTGCTGGGCCGCCACAGCGGTCGCGCTGCGGTCGAACAGCGCCTGCGTGCGCTGGGCTTCTGGCTGGACGAGGACGAGCTGAAGCACGTGTTCGAACAGTTCAAGGCGCTGTGCGAGCAGCAGCGCGTGGTCACCGACGCCGACCTGCAGGTGTTGATGCAGGGCAGCGCCACCCAGAACGGCTACCGCCTGGCCTCGATGACGATCAGCGACGTGGGCAGCCGCGCCAACGCGCTGGTCGAACTGTCCGACCCGGACGGCAACCGCGTGGCCGAAACGTCGCAGGGCGACGGCCCGGTGGATGCGCTGTTCGGCGCACTGTCGGCCGCCACCGGCGTGCAGCTGATGCTGGACAGCTACCACGTGCACAGCGTGGGCATCGGCGCCGATGCACGCGGCGAAGCCAACCTGAGCGTGCGCCATGACGGCGTGGAGTACGAAGGCACCGGCACCAGCCGCGACATCATCGAAGCGTCCGCGCTGGCCTGGCTGGACGTGGCCAACCGCCTGCTGCGCCAGCGCAACGCCACCGCCGAACAACCCGCGGCCAGCGCCGCAGCCTGAGGAATCTGCATGAGCGCCTTCGACAGCCACACCACCCCCGACGCCGGCCAGCAGTGGAACGCGCACGACTACGCCATCGACGCCGGCTTCGTGCCCGTGCTCGGCGGTGCGGTCGCGCGGCTGCTCGATCCGCAGCGCGGTGAACGCATCCTCGACCTGGGCTGCGGCGACGGCGTGTTGAGCTTCGACCTGGCGCTCAGCGGCGCACACATCACCGGCGTGGACGCCTCGCCGGAGCTGGTCGGCGGCGCGCGCGCACGCGGCATCGAGGCGCACGTCATGGATGCCCATGCCC
>NZ_QAIW01000423.1:1997-6639 GCF_003061285.1 Stenotrophomonas sp. HMWF003
TCGCCGGCGTTGCCCGTGCGTTGAAGCCGGGCGGCCGCTTCGTGGCCGAGATGGGCGGGCACGGCAACGTGGTGGCCATCACAAGCGCGCTGCAGGCCGCCCTGTGCAGCAATGGCCACGCGGTGCCTGCGTTCCCGTGGCACTTCCCCACTGCCGATGACTACGCCGAGCGCCTGCGCGCGCATGGCTTCCAGGTCCGTTACATCGAAATGCAGGCCCGCCCCACCGCACTGCCCACCGGCATGCGCGGCTGGCTGCGCACCTTTGCCTCCCCGTTCCTGACCGGCCTGGACGCCACACAGCGCCAGCGCGTCATCGACGACGCGGTCGCGCTGCTCGAGCCGACCCAGTGCGACGCGCGCGGCCAGTGGACCGCCGATTACGTGCGGCTGCGCTTCGATGCGCGCCTGCGCACCATTTGACCTATCTTCTACACGTACACAGCAAGGCCATTCCATGACCCCAGCTCCCCGCACCCTGTACGACAAACTGTGGGACGCCCACATCGTCGTGCCCGAATCGGACAGCGCGCCCGCCGTGCTGTACATCGACCTGCACCTGATCCACGAAGTGACCTCACCGCAGGCCTTCACCGAACTGCGCGAGCGCGGCCTGGCGCCGCGTCGCCCGGACCGGACCAAGGCCACCATGGACCACTCCACCCCGACCCTGCCCGCCGGTCCCGACGGCAAGCTGCCCTACGCCAGCGCTGCCTCCGAAGCGCAGGTGGCAATGCTGGCGCGCAACTGTGCCGAACACGGCATCGAGCTGTTCGACCTGCAGTCGGCCAACCGCGGCATCGTGCACGTGATCGCGCCCGAGCAGGGCTTCACCCAGCCGGGCATGACCATCGTCTGCGGCGACAGCCACACCTCCACCCACGGTGCGTTCGGCGCGCTGGCCTTCGGCATCGGCACCAGCGAAGTGGGCCACGTGCTGGCCACCCAGTGCCTGCTGCAGCGCAAGGCGAAGACCATGGCCATCACCGTCGACGGCGTGCTGCCGGTGGGCGTGGGCGCCAAGGACGTGGTGCTGCACATCATCGGCGTGATCGGCGTCAATGGCGGCACCGGCCACGTGCTGGAGTTCCGCGGCAGCGCCATCGAGGCGATGGACATGGAGCAGCGCATGACGTTGTGCAACATGTCGATCGAGGCCGGTGCACGCGCCGGCATGGTGGCCCCGGACCAGACCACCTTCGACTGGGTCGCCAACACCCCGCGCGGGCCCAAGGGCGCCGACTTCGACGCCGCCGTGGCGGCCTGGTCGCAGCTGCGCAGCGATGCGGGCGCGCGTTTCGACGCGGAGGTCCACATCGAGGCCGCCGACATCCGCCCCACCCTGACCTGGGGCACCCACCCCGGCACCGCCATCGCAGTGGACCAGCCGATCCCGGCGGCCAACGATGCGGCCGACCAGAAGGGTCTGGACTACATGCATTTCCACGCCGGGCAGACGCTGGCCGGCACCCCGGTGGACGTGGTGTTCGTCGGTTCGTGCACCAACGGCCGCCTGAGCGACATGCGCGAAGTGGCGCAGGTGCTGCAGGGCCGCCGCGTCGCCGACGGCGTACGCATGCTGGTGGTGCCGGGCTCGGAGATCGTCAAACGCCAGGCCGAGGCCGAAGGCATCCACGCCATCGTGCGCGCGGCCGGTGCCGAGTGGCGCGAGCCGGGCTGTTCGATGTGCATCGCCATGAACGGCGACCTGGTAGCACCGGGCCAGCTGGCGGTGAGCACCAGCAACCGCAACTTCGAAGGCCGCCAGGGCCCGGGCTCGCGCACGCTGCTGGCCTCGCCGATGACCGCGGCCTGGGCAGCGGTGAACGGGCGGGTGTCCGACCCCCGTGACCTGTATGCCGCCCGGGAGGTGGCCTGATGAGCGGCTTCCGTACCCTGACCTCGACCAGCGTGGTGCTGCGCGAGACCAATATCGACACCGACCAGATCATTCCGGCGCGGTTCCTGTCCACCACCGAGCGCGCCGGCCTGGGCAAGCACGCCTTCAACGACTGGCGCTGGCAGGCAGACGGCACGCCCAACCCGGGCTTTGCCTTTAACCAGCCGCACAATGCCGGGCGCAGCATCCTGCTGGCCGGGCGCAACTTCGGCTGTGGCTCCTCGCGCGAACACGCGCCGTGGGCACTGACCGACCTGGGTCTGCGCGCGATCGTCAGCAGTGAGATCGCCGACATCTTCCGCGGCAATTCGCTGAAGAACGGGCTGCTGCCGATCGTGCTGGACGAGGCCGACGTGCAGACGCTGATGCAGCGCCCGGACGACACCTTGACCATCGACATCGCCGCGCGCGAGCTGCGCACGCCCGATGGCCGCGTCTACACCTTCCCACTGGACGGCTTCTCGCAGACCTGCCTGCTGGAAGGCGTGGACCAGTTGGGGTATCTGTTGGGCCGCACGTCTGACATCGAACGTTACGAGAGTGAACATGCACGCTGAGATCGTCGTACTGCCGGGTGACGGCATTGGTCCGGAAGTCGCCACCGCCGCCGTCGCGGTGCTGGGCGCCGTTGCCGACCGCTTTGGCCACACCTTCAACTTCAGCGAACACGACATCGGGGGCATCGCCATCGACCGTCATGGCGAGCCGCTGCCGGCCGCTACGCTGGAGGCCTGCCGCAACGCCCAGGCGATTCTGCTGGGCGCGGTGGGCGGCCCGAAGTGGTCCGACCCGAATGCCAAGGTACGCCCCGAGCAGGGCCTGCTGGCGATCCGCAAGGCGCTGGGCCTGTACGCCAACCTGCGCCCGGTGCGCACCCATGAGGCCGCACTCAACGCCTCGCCGATCAAGGCCGAGCTGCTGAAGGGCGTGGACTTCGTGGTGGTGCGCGAACTCACCGGCGGCATCTACTTCGGCGAGAAGACCCGCACCGCCGACACCGCCAGCGATCTGTGCAGCTACAGCGTCGGCGAGATCGAGCGCGTGCTGCGCACCGCCTTCCGTCTGGCCCAGACCCGTCGCGGCAAAGTGACGTCCGTCGACAAGGCCAACGTGCTGGAAACCTCGCGTCTGTGGCGCGACGTGGCTGCGCGCATCGGACGCGAGGAGTTCCCGGACGTGGCGCTGGAGCACCAGCTGGTCGATTCGATGGCCATGCACCTGCTGGCCAAGCCGCGCGAGTACGACGTGATCGTCACCGAGAACATGTTCGGCGACATCCTCACCGACGAAGCCTCGATGCTGGCCGGTTCGCTGGGCCTGCTGCCGTCGGCCTCGCTGGGCGAGCCCGGCGCGGTCGGCATCTACGAGCCCATCCACGGCTCGGCGCCGGACATCGCCGGCAAGGGCATTGCCAACCCCTACGCCACGATCTTCAGCGCCGCGATGCTGTTGCGCCATTCGTTGGGGTTGGAGGAGGAAGCCGCCGCGGTGGAAGCGGCCGTGCATGCCGCGCTGGATGAGGGTGTGTTCACCGCCGACCTGGCGGCCCAGGGTGCGGCGGTAAGCACCACCCAGGCCACCGACGCGGTGCTCGCCCGCCTGCGCGACTGAGCGCCGGTCCGACGAACGGTCGGTGGCTACCGTGGCGCCGAATAGGTGCTGCTGCTCATGCAGCCGGCCAGCACGGTGCCATCGTCCGTTTGAAGCACGCTGCGCTCACGCATCAGCGTGCGCCCGGGCGTTTGATCACGGGCCACGCTGCGCGTCCACACGCCGTCGCCCTGACGCGCGGCCGCGTCCATCCCGCTTGCCGCAAGCACCTTGGCCAGCGGCGCCTGACCCAGGTCGCCGGCGATGTAGCCGCCGATGGACACGGCGATGCGCTGGACCGGAAAACCGTGCAGGTTCAGCGGCTGATCCAGTTCGATGACATGCGCCGGTAGCGTTTCTCCACCCACGACATACCCGCGTTCGGCCACGGCGCGGATGCTGTCCGGCCAGGCCAGCTGGGGCTGCTCCACGACCCGCTCCAACGTAGTGGCAATGCGCTGCAGCGCGGCCGGGTCGGCCCGGCATTCCAGCGCCGCTGCAACGTCCTGCGCGCTGGCCACAGCGCGCAAGCGGGCCGGAACACGCTCATCGCGCGTCTGCACGTCGTAATCGCAGCCCAGCCGATAACCCGGGCGCTGCCCATCGCTGCGTACCACGATCGACGCGGGCACCGGCGCACTGCCCGCCGGCGCCTGCACCGACCAGACCTGCAGCGGCTCGCGCAACGTGCTCGACTGCAGGCGCAGCCCGTGCGCGGCCACGATGCGCGCACGCGACGCCGCATCGATCGGCATCGCAAGCCCGATGTCATCGGCGACCAGGCGACGGGTAGTGATGCCGTGGGCAGTCAGCCCCACCGGCATGTCGATGTTGACCACCGATGCTTCGTCATCTCCCACCCGCTCGAACCGCCACTCCCTCAACAACGCGGGGCGCTGCTGCGGGTCGCCATACATCGCCGCCCGCAACGTGCTGACCACCGCCTGTGCGGTTGCCGGTGCGACCCTGCATTCCAGGGTCGCGACCAGGTCGCGCTCGAACATCGCCGCAGACGGTGCCGCGCCTGACGACGCAGCAACAGGCGTGCAGGCACACAGCAGCACAAGGGCGGCAATACCGCCGCGCAGACGAACAGGGAACAGGTGCATGGCAGCGAATGGATCGACAAGGCGCAATCGCGCATTGTCACGCC
>NZ_QAIW01000423.1:6649-8095 GCF_003061285.1 Stenotrophomonas sp. HMWF003
CGCGGCCAAGGCCATCGGCAGTGACGGCGTGCTGCACGCAAAGCGCCGCCGGGCAATGCCCGGCGCCACGCGGGGCCGACAGTGCGTCGGCCCCGGCAACATCAGCCTTCCGTAGTCCTGGCCTCATCCGGCTTCACCCGGAACCATGCCGCATACAGCGCCGGCAGGAACACCAGGGTGAGCACGGTGCCGACGATCAACCCGCCCATGATCGAGATCGCCATCGAGCCGTAGAACGCACTGCGCGACAGCGGGATCATCGCCAGCACCGCGGCCAGCGCGGTCAGCACGATCGGGCGGAAGCGGCGCACGGTGGCGTCGATGATGGCGTGCCAGCGGTCGTGCCCGGCATCGATGTCCTGCTGGATCTGGTCGATCAGGATCACCGAGTTGCGCATGATCATGCCGGCCAGCGCGATGGTACCCAGCAGCGCCACGAAGCCGAACGGCGCGCGGAACAGCAGCAGGAACAGCGTGGCACCGATGATGCCCAGCGGTGCGGTGACCAGCACCATGGCCGCACGCGAGAAGCTGCGCAGCTGCAGCATCAGCAGCGTGGCCACCACGATCAGGAACAGCGGCATGCCGGCCTTGATCGAGTTCTGCCCGCGTGCCGAGTCTTCGACGGTACCGCCGGTTTCCAGCAGGTAGCCCGAGGGCAGCTGCGCGCGGATGCCGTCCAGGGTGGGCAGGATCTGCTGCACCACGTCCAGCGGCTGCATGCCATCGCCGATGTCGGCGCGCACGGTCACCGTGGGCAGGCGGTTGCGGTGCCAGATGATGCCGTCCTCGAAGGCATACTCCAGGCGCGCCACCTGCGACAGCGTCACCGGGGTGCCGCTGGCGGTGGGAATGGCCAGGCTGCCGAGCAGGCCCAGCTGGGCGCGCTCGTTGTCCGGCCCGCGCAGCAGCATCTCGATCTGGCGGTTGCCTTCGCGGTAGGTGCTTACGCTCATGCCCGACAGCGAGCTGCTCAGGAACTGGCTTACCTGCGCGCTGCTCACGCCCAGCGCGCGGGCGCGGTCCTGGTCGATCACCAGCCGCACCACCTTGCTCGGCTCGCTCCAGTCCAGGTTGACGTTGATCACGTGCGGGTTCTCGCGCACCTTGGCTTCAACCTGGCGGGCAATCGCCTGCACCTGCGCGATGTGCTCGCCGGAAATGCGCATCTGCACCGGGTAGCCTACCGGCGGGCCGTTCTCCAGACGGGTCACGCGCATCTGCACGTCCGGGAACTGCTTGATCACGTCCTTCATCAGCCAGTCGCGGGTGGATTCACGGGCCTTGGCGTCGGCCGTGAGCACCACGAACTGGGCGAAGTTGGTGGCCGGCAGCTGCTGGTCCAACGGCAGGTAGAAGCGCGGCGAACCGGTGCCGACGTAGGCCACGTAGTTGCTGATGCCCTCGCGGCCCTTCAACAGTTTTTCCAGCTTGGTGGCCTGGGCC
>NZ_QAIW01000423.1:8105-9982 GCF_003061285.1 Stenotrophomonas sp. HMWF003
TCGGCCAGCTCGATGTCGACCATCAGCTCGGGCCGGGTCGAATCGGGGAAGAACTGCTGGGGCACGAAGCGGAAGATCGCCAGCGAGAAGATGAACAACGCAATCGTGGCGCCGATCACCCACCAGCGGTGGCGCAGGCAGGTATCCAGGAAGCTGCGGAAGCGCGTGTAGAACGGCCGCTGGTACGGGTCATGGTCGTGCGCATGTTCGGCCGGCTTGATCCAGCGCGCGAACGCCGGGTGGCGGTCGGCCCACTGCAGGCGGCGGGCGTGCCAGCGCCCGGCCAGGCTGGTCGGCTTGGGCGGCTGTCGGTTGAACAGATCCGGCAGCATCTTGTCGCCCAGGTACGGAATGAACAGCACCGCGGCAATCCACGACACCACCAGCGCGATGGTCACCACCTGGAACAGCGAACGGGTGTACTCACCGGTGCTCGACGCCGCAGTGGCGATCGGCAGGAAGCCGGCGGCGGTGATCAGGGTACCGGTGAGCATCGGGAAGGCGGTGGATTCCCAGGCGAAGCTGGCCGCGCGCAGCCGGTCGTAGCCCTGCTCCATCTTGGTGGCCATCATCTCCACCGCGATGATCGCATCGTCCACCAGCAAGCCCAGCGCCAGCACCAGCGCGCCCAGCGAGATCTTGTGCAGGCCGATGCCGAAGTAGTGCATGACGAAGAAGGTCATCGCCAGCACCAGCGGAATGGTCACGCCCACCACCAGGCCGGTGCGCAGGCCCAGCGAGAAGAAGCTGACCAGCAGCACGATCACCACCGCTTCGGTGAGCACCTGCACGAACTCGCCCACCGACTCTTCCACCGCGTGCGGCTGGTCGGACACCTTGCGCAGCTGCATGCCGGCCGGCAGGGTTTTCTGCAGGCGCTCGAACTCGGCGTCCAGGGTGGCACCCAGCTTGAGGATGTCGCCGCCGTCCTTCATCGCCACGGCCAGGCCAATGGCGTCTTCGCCCATGAAGCGCATCTTCGGCGAGGCCGGGTCGGCGAAGCCGCGCTTGACCTGCGCGATGTCGCCCAGGTGGAGGGTGCGGTCGCCGGCCTGGATCGGGAACCGGCGGATGTCCTCGATGGAATCGAACTGGCCGGTCACGCGCAGCTGCACGCGGTCGCTGGGGGTTTCGAAGAAGCTGGTGGCACTCACCGCGTTCTGGTCGGCCAGCGCCTGCTGCACCTGCTGCAGCGACACGCCCAGCGTGGCCAGCTTGGTGTTGGACAGCTCGATCCAGACCTTCTCGTCCTGCAGGCCCACCAGGTCGATCTTGCCCACGTCCGGCACGCGCTGCAGTTCGAGCTGGATGCGGTCGGCGTAGTCGCGCATCACCGCATAGTCGAAGCCCTTGCCGGTGAGCGCGTAGATGTTGCCGAAGGTGTCGCCGAACTCATCGTTGTAGAACGGCCCGACGATCTCGCGCGGCAGCGTGGCGCGGATGTCGCCCACGCGCTTGCGCACCTGGTACCACAGGTCCGGTATCTGCTTGGAGCGCAGGCTGTCGCGCGCCATGAAGATCACCTGCGATTCGCCCGGGCGCGAGTAGGAGCGGATGAACTCGTACTCGCCGGTGTTCATCAGCGCTTTTTCGATCGGCTCGGTGACCTGCCGCGAGACCTGCTCGGCGGTGGCGCCGGGCCACATCGTGCGCACCACCATCGCCTTGAAGGTGAACGGCGGATCTTCGGACTGGCCCAGGTGCTTGTACGACCACGCGCCGATGACCGCGAACGCCAGCATCGCAAACAGCAC
Source organism: Stenotrophomonas sp. HMWF003 (assembly GCF_003061285.1). NCBI lineage: Bacteria > Pseudomonadati > Pseudomonadota > Gammaproteobacteria > Lysobacterales > Lysobacteraceae > Stenotrophomonas > Stenotrophomonas sp. HMWF003. The sequence goes on from NZ_QAIW01000423.1 coordinate 9,860, forward strand.
CAGCGGGCGGTTGCTCAGCGCCCATTCGGAAAGATTGAAGCGGCGCACGGCTCAGTGCCCCTTGCCGGCAGCGGCAGGCGCAGCCGCCGGTGCCAGCACCGGGCGGTTCTGGCGGTCCACCGG
>NZ_QAIW01000423.1:10014-19439 GCF_003061285.1 Stenotrophomonas sp. HMWF003
GTCACACCGGACAGCACCGGCACCGCGTCGGCACCGTAGGCCCCCACCGTCACGGGGGTGGCCTTGAGCGCGCCATTGACCGGGTTCACCACCCACACGCTGGCCTTGCCGTCAGCCCCACGCAGCACCGCGGCCAGCGGCAGCTGCAGGGTGCCGCTGCGGCCGGCGCGGGCAAACACGCGCGCGCTCTGGCCCAGTTCCACTTCGCTCAGCGCCTCGGGCGCCAGGCTGACCCGGGTGGCGTAGGTGCGGGCCTGCGCGTCGGCGGCCGGGGCGATCTCGCGGATCGTACCGGGCAGCAGCTGGCCCGGGCGGTTCCACAGTTCCACCTGCACCGGCTGGCCCACCTGGTAGTCGCGGATGCTGCTTTCCGGCAGCGCGATCAGCACCTCGCGGCCGCCGTCGGCCGCCAGGGTGAACACGGTCTGCCCCGCGCTCACCACCTGCCCGGCTTCGACCTGGCGGCTGGCGATCACACCGTCGGCCGGTGCGCGCAGCTGCGCGTAGTCGGCCTGGTTGCGGGCCACGGCCAGGTTGGCGCGGGCCGCATTGGCCTGGCCCTGCGCGGCCTTGAAGGCGGCGGTCTGCTGGTCCAGCGCGGAACGGCTCACCAGCTGGTCTTCGGCCAGCTTGGCGTAGCGCTTCTGGTCGTCGCGTGCACGCACCAGGTCGGCATCGGCGGCGGCCAGCTGGGCCTGCGAGGCGGCGGCCTGGGCGCTGTAGTCGGCCGCGTCCAGTTCGGCCAGCAGCTCGCCCTTGCGCACGCGCTGCCCGGCATCGACCAGGCGCTTGACCATGTTGCCCCCCACCCGGAAGGACAGCTGGCTCTCCTGGCGCGCATGCACCTCGCCCGGATAGGCGGCCGCTTCCTGCCCGGCCACGGTGCCCGGATGCACCACCAGTACCGGAATGGCCGCCACCGGCTCGGCATCGTGCTTGCCGCACGCCGCCAGCAGCACCACCAGCAAACCACCGCCCATCCAACGCATGCTTTTCATGAGGTACAGGACCTGAGAAGAAATCCGGGAAATTTCGCGCCGGCAACATACTGTTGCAGCACGGCTAATAGTGAACCAGCCGGTATAGTATAAATATCGAACCGATTGGTCTAGTATTGTTTGGATGACCGATTCGACCGCCCCTCTCCCCCCTGCAAAGCCTGCCGCCAAGGCCTCCGGGCCGGGACGCCCGAAGGACCTGGGCAAGCGCGCGGCGATCCTGGAGGCCGCCAAGGCATTGTTCGTGGACCAGGGCTACAACGGGGTGAGCATGGACAGCATCGCCGCCCAGGCGGGCGTGTCGAAGCTGACCGTTTACAGCCATTTCGGCGACAAAGAGACACTTTTCACCGAAGCTGTGAAGTCCACCTGTGTCGCCATGCTGCCCGACGCGCTGTTTGTCACCGACGCCGAAGGGCCGTTGCGCGACCAGCTGCTGGGCATCGGGCATGCCTTCTTCAGCATGATCACCTCCGCCGAGGCGGTGGCCGTGCAGCGGGTGATGATGGCCCCGGAAACCGATGACCGCCTGCGCGAGATGTTCTGGGTGGCCGGCCCGCAACGCACCACCGACGCCCTGGCCGAGTTCCTGCGGGCCCGCGTGGCCCGGGGCGAGCTGGAGATCGAGGACTGTGAAACGGCCGCGCTGCAGTTGATGACCCTCATCAAAGGCGAGCTGCATACGCATATGATGTGCGGGCTGCGACCGACCCCGGCCGACTGCGACGCCGATGCCCATGTGAGCGCCAGCGTGGCGTTTTTCCTGAGGGCCTACGCGCCGCGCCCCACGGCGTGAGAACAACATGAATGGACCGGAGGTCGCGGTGACTTCCGGCACTGCGACCCCGGCGCGACGGCAGCGATGCTCTCAGCGCGCCGCCGGCTCCCGGCACCGGTAAAATGGCCGGCCCACTGCGCTGGAACTAGAAACCTCATGACGATCGATTACTCCCACGCCCGCGAACTGATGGTCGAACAGCAGATCCGTCCCTGGGACGTGCTGGAGATCCGCGTGCTCGATGTACTGGCACGCCTGCCGCGCGAAGCGTTCGTCGCTGAATCGCACAAGGCCCTGGCGTATGCCGACATCGAACTGCCGCTGGGCTTCGGGCAGAAGATGATGAAGCCGGTCATCGAAGGCCGCACCCTGCAGGCGCTGGATCTGCAGCCGGGCGACGAAGTGCTGGAAATCGGCACCGGCAGCGGCTTCCTGAGCGCCTGCATGGGCGAGCTGGCCCGTGAGGTGCTGAGCCTGGAAATCCAGCCGGAACTGGCCGCCGCTGCGCGTGCGCAGCTGGACGCCGCCGGCCTGGGCAACAACGTGCGGATCGAAACCGCCGACGCCCTGACCTGGAACACCGAGCGCCGCTTCGACGCCATCTGCGTGACCGCCGCGGTGGACACCATCCCGTCACGTTTCACCCAGTGGCTGCGTCCCGGTGGCCGCCTGTTCGTCATCCACGGCCGTTCGCCGGTGATGGAAGCGGTGCTGGTCAAGGCCGACGGCAGCACCGAGTCGCTGTTTGAAACCGATATCGATTACCTGCGCGGTGCCGCTCCGGCGCCCCAGTTCCAACTCTGAGTCCAAGGAAGCCGCAATGATCCGCCGATCCCTCGCTATTGCGCTGGCCGCCGCCCTGCTGCCGATGACCGCCTCTGCCGCCGACCTGCTGCAGGTCTACGAAATGGCGCGCAATGGCGACCCGCAGCTGTCCGCGGCTGAATCGACCCGTCTGTACGACAAGGAAGGCGCCGTGCAGGCGCGTGCCGCCCTGCTGCCGCAGCTCAATGGCGAGGCCGCGCTCAACCGCAGCCGCAGCGACGACCGCGGCTTCAACACCGGCACGTCCACCACCAAGCGTCGTACCTACACGATCAACGGCACCCAGACGTTGTTCAACTTCAGCCAGTTCGCCAACCTGCGCTCGCAGCGCGAACTGAGCCAGGCCGCCGACTTCACCCTGGATTCGGCCAACGACAGCCTGATCGTGCGTACCTCGGCGGCGTACTTCAACGTGCTGGTGGCGATCGAATCGCTGACCGCCGCGCAGACCAACGAAGCCGCGGCCAAGAAGCAGTTCGACTTCGCCGACAAGCGCCTGGAAGTGGGCCTGGCCCCGATCACCGACGTGCATGAAGCGCGCGCCCAGTACGACCAGGCACGCGCCAACACCATCGTGGCCCAGAACACGCTGGCCGACAGCTACCAGGCCCTGACCGAGTTGACCGGCCAGCCGGTGGCCGACCTGCGCGCCCTGCCGGCCGACTTCCGCCCGGAACTGCCGGCCAAGTACGCCCAGATCGACCAGCTGGTCGGCGAGGCGGTGGCCCAGAACCCGGCGCTGAAGGCGCAGGAACTGAAGGTCAGCGCGGCCGAGTCCGGCGTGTCGGCCGCACGCGGCGGCCACTACCCGACCCTGTCGCTGGGCGGCAGCTGGGGCAAGAGCGCCACCTGGGGCGATTCCAACGTCGGCAGCGGCGGTGCCTTCAACCCCGACCTGCGCACCAATAGCGTGGGCCTGACCCTGAGCGTGCCGATCTTCTCCGGCGGCGCCACCCAGTCCGGCGTGCGCCAGGCCCTGGCCCAGCGCGACATCGCCCAGGACGGTTACGAGCAGCAGAAGCGCGCCCTCGACCGCAACACCCGCAACGCCTACCAGACCCTGGTGGCCGGCATCAGCGAAGTGGAAGCACGTCGCCTGGCGGTGGTTTCGGCACAGAGCGCCTACGACGCCTCGCAGGTTGGCCTGGAAGTGGGTACCCGCACCGTGCTGGACGTGATCCAGAACCAGCGCATCCTGTTCTCGGCGCAGCTGGACTACGCCAACGCGCGCTACACCTTCCTGCAGAACCGCCTGCAGCTGGGCCAGGCCGTGGGCACGCTGGACATCGCCGAACTGCAGGACATCAACCGCCTGCTGACCCAGGCTGCTGCCACGCCGAGCACCCAGGTCAACTGAGTTCAACGGCAGCGCACCATTCAAAGCCACCCGAAAGGGTGGCTTTTTTCATGGGCGAGGTGGAACGCCTGGCTGCATGCGGAGCCGACACGGCGGCGACCGTCGCATTTCGTCCCATTCCGATAGGTCTGCAGGATAGGAACCTGTAGCGTTGGACGCGCCGGATACATGGATCACTTCGCTGAACACCGGCAAGCACCATCATTCTTCTGCCTTGAACCACCCGTCTGGCAGGCCTCCCGCTTTCGAAAAGGAAGGTATAGATGAAGGCTAAACGACACATCCTCGTAGCTCTCCCCGTGCTCCTCTTCGCAGCTGCACAAAGCCCAGCGCATGAAACCATGACGATCAGTGACGCCGTCATCGACCGCGAGCTCGCCGAGAGAGAGCTTGCGCTAGCTGCCGCTCCAATCCGATCGAGACAGGTCCTGGAACGCTATATCTCCGAAGGAAGGCTGCGCGATAGCGGCTTGCAGCGCATGCCACTGGCCGCCCGCACTCGATTCCTGCAGTCCCTTGTTTTCAATGAAAATGGCGTTAGCAGCTTTGATTACCGGGACATTGTCAGCCATCTCGAACCGATGGAAATTTACGCAGTGCTATCGCTGTTCGGCGCCCAGCGATCCGCAGGAGCGATTCCCGGATTCGCTGAACGTGCAAGAGCGGCCGGAATGCGTTGGCCACCAGAGATGATAGAACCCCCCGTGGACTACCCCGATAAAGTCTGCGCAGCCAAGGCCAGCTGTGCAACATGGGATGGCGGGGTCTGCATAGGAAGCAATTGCTGAAAGAGGCAGACGCTGCTTCACCCGAGGCAGCATCTGTCATCAGGCATAGTCCATGAGCGCACATTTTCTCCTCCTGCTGGCATCCAGCCTCAGTGCTGGTGTGCAGAGCACGCTTCCTGCGGATTTTGAACGCGTTGTTCAAGCCGAGCTCACACACGCCGGATCCACCTCGGCCGTGCGCGGGAAGGCGATCGCAGACGCATACGAGCAACTGCATTCTGGCGCCCGTTCCTCGGGACTTGACGCTCTTTCCGACAGCGATCTGGATCTCCTGCTGCGCGCCGCGCGCAAGCTGCAGATCTACCGGCCTCAGGAGCGCATTGAGCGCGACATGGCGGCTGTCGTCGATGTGCTTGTTCGCAGAGGCGCGCTGTCGACCGCGCACCTCGAGACGTGGTTCGACGCCGCCATGGCCACGAGGAACTTCGCCACGGCCACGTCCATTCTTCTCGCACACCCCCGGATTGGACGACGGCCTCCGCCAAAGGTGATGGACGCAGCTATCCATGTGGAGGGCGTGCCGGTGTACGCGTTGGCCGATGACGGCCGGTCCCTGCTTCGGAGCCACATTCCCGCGCAGTCCGGACGTTGGCTGGTTGTCGTATCCAGTCCCGGATGTGGCTTTTCCACACGCGCAGCAAACGACTTGCATGCCAGCCGGATCTTTCGCGAACGACTTGCCGAACGGGATGTCTCCACGGCGTGGCTGCAGCCGGTGGAAAAGACCTTCGATATTGCAGGTGCACGGCGATGGCGTGATCGGCACCCCGACTTCCCACTGTACTGGGCGTCCGCACAACATGACTGGCCGCAGTTGGAGACGTGGGATACCCCCGGCTTCTATCTTTTCCAGGAAGGCCACCTGATAGGGGCAGCCAGCGGATGGCACGACACCCGGGATGGTATTCAGGCAGTGCTCTCACTGCTGGATCAGATCCCCACCCGCCACCCTCCCTTCTGAGGCGGTACGCATGACGCGGCGCGGCCATCGTGCGCGACGCCAGCCGATCACGTCATTGCGCCACAGTCGCCATCGCACGCCATTTTGCCGCCAACCCGGCATCTTCCATGTTTCAGGGCGTGCGCCGGCATAGCGCCGCGATACCTTGGTATAGACGGCCGAAATACGCTTGACCGTGCCATCGCCACGCTCTAACTTCCGCCCCGCACCACCCTTCCCTTCCGCCCAGAGACCCCTCCTTGGACAGTCATAGTCGACCTCGTTGCTGCTCCTGAGCCGACGGACCCGCTGACCCCAAGGTTGGCTCCGTCCGCACAGGACGGGGCTCGCCCGCGCATCGCATGATGCGCCCGCCTCGCATCACCTGCATCGCCGTTTCCAACGACCCCGACGAGGGTGCCGCTGGCGTTTCCGATTGCCTGGAGATTGCCCATGCACCATTGCCGTGTGCTGGTCCCGCTGTTGTTGAGCGTGGCCGTGCTTCCCTTCGATACACATGCCGCCGCCAGCCTGCTGGTGGACGACGCCAGCATCACCGATGCCGGCCAGTGCCAGCTGGAAAGCTGGGTGCGGCATACCCGCGACGGTCAGGAATGGACCGCGGTACCGGCCTGTACCGTGGCCGATACCGAATGGTCGCTCGGCCTGACCCGTCTGCCGGGGCAGTCCGCCGCGCAGTGGGCGGTGGGCGCCAAACGCGTGCTGGTGGCACCGGTGCAGCGACGCTGGGGCCTGGCCGCCAGCGCCAGCCTGGGCGGCACTGCGCACCGTCCGCGCAGCGATGACTGGAACCTCACGGTTCCGCTGACCGTCGCGCTGGATGCGCAGGACCGGGTGCAGCTGCACCTCAATCTGGGCTGGGCCCACCACGCGCATGTGCAGGGCCGCACCAGTGGTGTCGGCATCGACGTCGCGTTGCACCGCGACTGGTCACTGCTGGCCGAAAGCGCGCGCGATGCAGACCGCCAACGCAGCAGCCAGCTGGGCCTGCGCCGGGTGCTGTGGCCGGGCGCCAGCGTGGACCTGCTCGCCGGGCAGGTGCATCACCAACGCACCACGCGCTGGCTGACGCTCGGTTTCAATCTCGCCGCCCCGCCCTGAGCTGCTGCTGCGGGCCTCGCCTGTCGCACGGCGTCGCACCGCGTCGCCCGCCCGCTGCCCTGCCGCGCCCGCGTCGTTCCCGACGCCCGCTGCGGCACGCGTCGCCGTTACCTGCTGGAGATTCCCATGAACCGCGAAGACCTTCTGTTCTCGATCCGCGCCCTGATCCGCTCGCGCGATGCCGCTGCCTTTGCCAGCATCGCCAGTACCACGCATGCACTGGACCTGGTCGAAGCCCTCGACCTGTTCGGTACCGATGCCACCCTGACCCTGTTGACGCTGCTGCCCCCGGCGGCACGTGCCGAGCTGTTCGCCCACTTTCCCGACGGCGCCCAGGACGCGCTGCTCACCGCAATGCCACGCGACGCCGTGGTGACGCTGTTCGAGCATCTGCCGTCCGACGACCGTGCCGACCTCTACCACCGCCTCGATGACGCGGCTCGGCAGCACCTGCTGCCGGCGCTGGCCAAGGTCGAGCGCGACGACCTGCTGCGCATGGCCGCCTACCCCGAAGGCACCGTGGGTGCGGTGACCACCTCCGACTACGCCAGCCTGGCTCCGCAGATGACGGTGGCCGACGCCATCGCCCACCTGCGCCATACCGCGCTGGACAAGGAGACCGTCAACATCCTATTCGTGCTCGACCACGACCAGCGCCTGCGCGGCAGCGTCACGCTGCGCGACCTGGTGCTGGCCGACGGCCGCGTGACGGTCGCATCGATCATGCGCAGCCCGCCGACCACCGCCGATGCCTACTGGCCGCAGCTGCGGGCGGCCGAATTGATCCGCCGCTACGACCTGCTGGCGCTGCCGGTCACCCATGCCGACGGACGCATGATCGGCATCGTCACCGTCGACGATGCGATGGACATCGAGAAGCAACAGGATGCCGCGCAGCTGGCGCGCTTCGGCGGCACGGTAAGCGCGCAGGGCAACGACCTGGACGTGCGCAGCACGCCGCTGACGCAGATGTTCCGGGTGCGCGTGTTCTGGCTGGCGATCCTGACCGGCTTCGGCATCCTCACCAGCACCTTCGTGGCCGCGCAGGAGGAACTGCTGTCGCAGGTGATCGTGCTGGCGGCGTTCATCGCCCCGATCGTGGACATGGGCGGCAACACCGGCAGCCAGTCGGCCACGCTGGTGATCCGCAGCATGGCGCTGGGCGAGCTGACGCTGCGCTGGCGCGACGTGTGGTTCGTGATCAGGCGCGAGCTGCCGGTGGCCGCCGGCCTGGGCGTCACCATCGCCGTGCTCGAAGCGATCCTGGCGTACTTCAGCAAGGGCGTGGGCATGGACGTGCTGCTGGTGGTCGGCTCCAGCATGCTGGTGTGCACCGCGCTGGGCGGCATCATCGGCGCGCTGCTGCCGTTCGCGGCACGCCGCATCGGCACCGACCCGGCCACGCTGTCGTCGCCGATGATCACCTCGATCATGGATCTGATCGGCGTGTTCATCTACTTCGGCTTCGCCTACCTGTTCCTGGGCGACCTGCTGACAGCAGCGGCGTGAGCCGCGACGCGATCAGCCGCGGCCTTCGACCAATTCACGCAGGCAGGATGGATCCACCACGAAGGACCACCGCGCCTCCATTCCGATGCCAGCGGTGTAGACGACGCAGAACACCGCCTTGTCCCGGGAATGGATCACGCCGGGGTCCGGCCCGACCCGCACGGTCAAGCGCTGGTTGCCGTCCTGCTCCGGCGTCAGCACGCACTCGAAGGGCGTGAACCGTTCCTGCCAGAGGGCAAGGTGCCCGCATAGCGCAGCCAGGGCGCTGTCGCGGATCGGTACCCGGCCCAGCTCGGTGCGATGGACCGGTGCGCTGCGCCGGCTGTCATCGTCGTCTCGGTCCCAGCCATCGGTGCCGACCTCCACCCGGTACAGCCGGTGGTGCGGCGGCGCGGCGCCCTCCAGCGGCGACAACCGAAACCACTCGGTGCCGCGGTTGGACAGCATTGCCCAGACCTTTGCGTCATGGTGTTCGCCCATCCGTGCCTCCCTCTGTCTGGATTCCCCTTCCACCGCAAAAAGGGGGCCGTTACTCCACCGGCGGCGGCAGGTGCGGGGCGATCAATGCCACGGTGCGGTCGAGCGCGCCGCGCCCATTGCTGACCAGCATGCAGCCGGCGCGGGCCATGTCTTCGCGTGCCTGCGGGTCGCGCAGCAGGGTCAACAGCGCATCGCCCACGCCCTGCGCATCGTCGGCGATCACCACCGCACCGGCCTCGCGCATGCGCCGGGAGATCTCGGCGAAGTTGTGCAGGTGCGGGCCGGTCACCGAGGCGGTGCCCATGGCCGCCGGTTCCAGCAGGTTGTGGCCGCCGATGGCCTGCAGGCTGCCGCCGACGAAGGCGACCTGCGCGCAGCCGTAGAACGACATCAGCTCGCCCAGCGTGTCGATGACGAATACGTCGGTGTCGGCCTGCGGCCACTGCTGCTGGCGGCGCGTGGCCACCTTCCAGCCCTGCTCGCGGGCCAGCGCCTCCACCCGCGGGAAGCGCTCGGGATGCCGCGGCGCCCACAACAGCAGCAGGCCCGGCAGTGCCTCGCGCAGGCGCCGGTGCAGGTCGATGGTGGCCTGCTCTTCGCCTTCATGCGTGCTGGCGGCGATCCACAC
>NZ_QAIW01000423.1:19449-24858 GCF_003061285.1 Stenotrophomonas sp. HMWF003
AGCGCATGGAACCGGGCCACGAAGTCCTGCACGTTGGGGGCGGCGATATCGAACTTCAGGTTGCCCAGCGCCTGCACCTGCTCGGGGCGTGCACCCAGCTGGATGAAACGTTCCGCATCGTCCTGCGACTGCGCCGCCACGCAGGTGACCGTGCGCAGCGCGCGCCCGATCAGCGCCCTCAGCAGGCGATACCCGCGCAGCGAGCGTGCCGACAGCCGCGCGTTGAGGATGTACACCGGAATGCCCCGATCCCGGCAGCCGAACAGCATGTTCGGCCACAGCTCGGTTTCCAGGATCAGCGCCAGGCTGGGCTTGAAATGGCCGAGGAAGCGGCCGACGCTGCCCGGTACGTCGTACGGCAGGTAGACGTGGTCCAGCGCGTCACCCCACAGCGCGCGTACGCGCTCGGAACCGGTCGGGGTGATGGTGGTGATCACCCAGCGGATGTCCGGGCGCAATCTGCGCAGGGCATTGACCAGTGGCGCGGCGGCGTTGACCTCGCCCACCGACACCGCGTGCAGCCACACCCGCGGCTGCCCGCTGGGGTGCGGGTAGGAGGCGTAACGCTCGTCCCAGCGGCGGAAGTACTCGCGCACCCGGAACCCGCGCCAGACCAGGTGGTACACGGTGATCGGCAGCAACAGGTACAACACGGCCGAGTACAGGCCGCGCAGGATCCATTCGACAGGGCTTTTGCGCATGCGCAGAGGATACGGGAGCGAAGCGGGGAAGGCATCCCGCACCGCCGTGATGGGCCTGCCGGGATGCATCCATTAGAATCGAGGGCATGTCAGATAACGCTTCCACCGCCACCCGCCCGTCCCTGCGCGATCCCCGCCACTGGCCGATGTTCGCCGTCATGTTCGCCGCCTTCGGGATCGCCCGGCTGCCGTGGATGCTGCAGCGTGCGCTGGGCCGTGGCGTGGGCACCGTGGCCTACCGCCTGGCGGGCAGCCGCCGGCGCGCGGCCGAGGTCAACCTGCGCCTGTGTTTCCCGGAGAAGGACGACGCCTGGCGCCAGCGCCTGCTGCGCGACAGCTTCGACGCCCTGGGCGTGGGCATCTTCGAATTCGCCCGGGCCTGGTGGGGCAGCATCGACAGCATCCGCCCGCAGGTCCAGATCGAAGGCCTGGAGCACCTGCAGCGCATGCAGGCCGAAGGCCGCGGCGTGCTGCTGGTCTCGGGCCACTTCATGACCCTGGAGATGTGCGGGCGCCTGTTGTGCGACCACGTCGATCTGTCAGGCATGTACCGCAAGCACCGCAACCCGGTGTACGAGTGGGCGGTGAAGTTCGGCCGGCTGCGCTATGCCAAGGCGATGTACGCCAACGAGGACATCCGGGCCACCGTGCGCCACCTGAAGAAGGGCGGATTCCTCTGGTACGCGCCGGACCAGGACATGCGCGGCAAGGACACGGTGTTCGTGCCGTTCTTCGGGCACACCGCCGCCACCATCACCGCCACCCACCAGTTGGCGCGCATGACCGGTTGCGCGGTGGTGCCTTACTTCCATCGCCGCGAAGGCGGCCGATACTTCCTCAAGATCGGCGCGCCGCTGGAGAATTTCCCCAGCGAGGACGTGGAAGCCGATACCGCACGCGTCAACCAGGCCATCGAGGCGATGGTGCGCGAGGCACCGGACCAGTACCTGTGGATCCACCGCCGCTTCAAGCGCCAGCCGGGCGGCCGCAGCGATTATTACCGGTAACGGCACCCACGGGTGGCTGCACGCGGCCCCTCGGTAGAGCCACCCCCATGGGTGGCTGCATGGTGCCCGACCGCGAACAGCCACCCATGGGGTGGCTCTACCCTTCCATGGGCCACCGCGACCACGCGTGCGGGTACTCACCCAGCGCACCGGCCAATCCCGCACGTATCGGGTTGGCGAGGATGTACAACGCCTGCCGGCGCAAGGACTCCTCACTTCTCATGGCGTGGTCGAAGTACCCGTGTTGCCAGAGCTTCCCCGTTCGCCGCAGACGCTCGTTCAACAATCGGCTGCTGCGTGATTTGAACAGCAGCATGCAACGCGCCAAGGTGTCTTGCCGCAGCTGGATCAACCAATGCACGTGGTCCGGCATGACCACCCAGGCCAACGTGCAACTGACCCCACAACGATCCATGTAGCGCAGCGTGTCGATGATTACCTCTGCATTGAGGGGATCGTCGAACCATCTCCGCCTGCCGTGCGTGGTGGTGGTGAGCGCATAGCAATACCCCGGATGCGAGTATCGGCCGCGTTGGAGGCGTGGGCTGGTCATCGCACAAGAGTGCGTTGGGCCGGGCATGGTGCCCATCGGTGGATGGCGCGCGCGTGCGTCGGTGTGTGCCCATGCGTGGGCCAAGAGCAGCCACCCATGGGGTGGCTCTACCTGCAGAGCGCCGGGTAGAGCCACCCCGTGGGTGGCTGCGCGTAACGCCGGATTCCCAAACAGCCACCCATGGGGTGGCTCTACCCGTCGTCGCGCGCCAGCAGGCTGCCGGCGTACAGCGCGGCCAGCAGCAGGGTGAGCCCGCCCCAGAAGGTGGAATAGAACGCCAGGTGGGTGTTGAGCGGGAACACGGTGACCGCCAGCGCCAGCATGGCCGGGCGGGCGCGTTCGCGGGCCGGCAGCGGTGCGAAGCGCCACGCGCGCCAGGCCTGGGCGGCAGCGGCCAGCCACAGCAGCAGGCCCAGTACGCCGGTTTCAGCAAGGATTTCCAGCACGATCTGGTGCGCGTGCAGCGCCGGGCCGTCGCCCCATACTTCCTGCGCCTGCGGTGTGGGGTTGCAGCCGGGATAGGCATCGCGGAAACCGCGCGCGCCCACGCCGTTGACCGGATGGCCGGCAATCATGCAGCCGGCCGCTGCCCAGATCTGCGCGCGTCCGGACAACGCCTGGTTGACGCCGTCGCCGTCGCCCTCCCACGCCATCGCGGTGCGCGCCACGCGCTCACGCACCTGGCTGGAGCCAACCCCGATCACGACCGCGGCCACCAGCCCTATCGCCAGGCACCCGATCAGCGCACGCGGGCCGAGCAGGCGCCAGCCAGAGTACGCCACGACCAGCGCATAGGTGAGCCACGCAGCACGCGAACCGGCCAGCACCAGCACCACGCCCACCGCGGCGGCGGCCACGCCCCACCCCCACAATCCGGCGCGTCGCGCGGCGGCAAACAGCAGGAACGGCGAGAGGCTGGCCAGCACCTGGCCAAACTTCAGGTTGCACGGCCCCAGCACGCCGCTGAGCCGATCCGCGGCGGCCACCTCGACGGCGTTGCACAGGCCATGCCCGCTCACCAGCTGCTTGAGCTGGTCCAGCGACCAGAACAACGCACTGTTGCCGAAGGCAGCCTGGGCCAGCGCATCGGCAGTCCAGACCGCGGTGATCAGCGCGATGCCACCCAGCGTCAGGCGCCGCCGCTGCGGGGTGGCCACGGCAATCGCCACCAGCCACATGAAGGGCAGATAGCGAAGACCGGCCGCGGCCTTGCGCCAGGCCGTCGCCGGGTCGATCGCATCGAACGCGGAAAACGCCTGCGGCAGCCAATAGCCCAGGAACAGGATGCTGGTCAGCGCCCATGCCGGGCTGCTCAGCAGGTGCTGTTTGCCCCGCATGCGCAGCTGCACCATGCGCACGGCGGCATACAGCGCGCCCAGTACCAGCACGCTTTCGGCGATGCCGGGCAACGGCCACAGCGCCACGAACGCCAGTACCCACCACGGCGCCCAGCGACCGGCGCGGGACGCCGGGGAGCCGGGCACAAGCACCGGCTCAGCCGGCAAGGGAGGTGTAGAGCTTGAGGGTGTCACGCTGCATCGCCTGCAAGGTGAAAGGAATCCGGGCGGGCAGGCTGGGCGGTTGCTGCAGCAGCTGCAGCGCGCGCGACAGCAGCGCCGCACCGTCGTGCAAGGCTACCGCACCGGAGGGTTGCAGCTGCGTCAGCAGTTCACCCACGCCGCCGTGGTTCCAGCCCAGCACCGGGCGCCCTACCGAGAGCGCTTCCACCACCGTGCGGCCGAATGCTTCGGCCTTGTCCGACACCTGCAGCACCAGGTCGCTGGCCGCGTAGGCCTGGGCGATGCGCGTGGTGGGCGCGGTCATCAGCACCGCCTCGGCGATGCCCAGGGTGCGGGCCTGTGCTTCAAGTTCGGCCACGTAGGCCTCGCGACCCGGCTCGCGGGTGCCCGGCATCCACAGCGTGGCGGGCACACCGGCCGCGTGCAGGCCGGCCAGCAGCTGCAGCGCATGCCGGTGGCCTTTCAACCGGGTGCCACGGCCAGGCAGCAGCAGCAGCGGCGCATCGCCGGCCAGCACCGGGTGCTGCGCAGCCACCGCCAGGCGGGCCCGGCGATCGGTGCGCGCCACGCGCGGGAACTGGGCCACGTCCACGCCGCGCGGAATCACCTGCAGGCGCTCGGCGGGCACGCTGGGGTAGTGCGTCTGCACGAAGCTGCGCACCGTGTTGGACACACAGATCACCCGCTCGCCACTGGTCATCACCGCGCTGTAGCGCCCCGGCGAGTTCAGCCCGTGCACGGTGGTGACCCAGTGCGGGCGCTGGGCCTCGGGAAGGCTGCGCAGCGCGTACAGGCCCAACCAGGCCGGCAGGCGCGAGCGCGCATGCACGATGTCGGCGCCCACTTCGGCGAACAACGCGCGCAGGCTGCGCACGTGGCGCAGGGTCAGCAGCGACTTGCGGCCGATGTCCAGGGTGAGGTGTTCGGCGCCGCTGGCCAGCAGCGGCTCGACCAGCCGCCCACCGGCGGACACGACGATGGCCCGGTGGCCGGCGGCAACCAGGGCAGAGGCGATTTCAAGGGTGGAGCGTTCGACCCCGCCGGAGTGCAGCGCCGGCAGCAGCTGCACCACGGTCAGTCGGCGCACGGGAGCAGCGCTGATTTAGTCGGCCAGCACGAACACGGCACCGCAGTACGGGCACTTGGCCTCGCCGTTGGGCTCGTCTTCGATCGGCAGGTACACGCGCGGGTGCGAATTCCACAGCGCCATTTCCGGGGTCGGGCAGCTCAGCGGCAGGTCGGCGCGATGCACGGTGTAGCGCTTCTCGGCGTTGGCGGGCGCAGTGGCGGTATGGCTCATGGCGTGGACACACAAAGGAATTGCGAAGACGGTGATTCTAGCACCCGGGACTGTTGCATCGCCGCCCTCGCGCAGGCGGGCATGTACCGCCCAGGGCACGCGCCGGCACACAGCACCGCTCTTTTTAAATCGATCCAAAGTGACTGTCAACCGGAACGGCAAGTGGCTGATTCTTCTGGTTTGGATCGAACTAAATGGCACTTGCCAGCATCGCCCCGGCTGTTGCAGCATCGGTCCGGTTCGATTCCTGCCCCGATCGCATGGCCCGTCCCCCGCCGGACCTGCATCGCCCCTGTGTCCGCCCCCGGCGGCCGGGGTGGTGCCTGTC
>NZ_QAIW01000424.1:0-6896 GCF_003061285.1 Stenotrophomonas sp. HMWF003
CCGGCCACGCGGGCCGGCAACTGCGCGCCGCGCTGCCAATCGCCGCCGCCGGAGGACTCGCCCGCGCGGCGAACCACGCGCATCTCCACGGTGACTTCCACGTTGTCGGCCTTCCAGGTCACGCGGCTGCTGCCGCCTTCCAGGCGCTCGAACGAGCCCTCCCGCATCAGTCGGGTGAAGCCGTTGCTGCCCGGCGCGTTGAAGACCTCCACGGTGCGGCCATCGGATGCCACGGCCGTGATCTTCACGCCCGGCACCTGGCCCACGTTCGGGTACTGCATGGTGGTCCACTGCGGCGGGGTGTTGCGGTAGCGCAGGGTCTGACCATCGATTTCGATCGTGTACTCCAGCGCGCCGGTCGCCGGCGCCGGCAGGATCTCGAAGATGGTGGTGTCCTGCGCAGCCGCACCGGCCGCACTGCCACTGACCCAGTTGCCGTAGTTGGCGACCAGATCGGCCGACAGGTTGATGCCCATCCCCGCCCAACGCCGCGCTTCCAGCAGGTTGCCCCGCTGCAGCACCAGCGTGCCCAGCTGGTCCTTGTTGAACGCAGCGATGCTGCCGCTGGCGCCGAAGATCGCAGCGATGTCGCTCGGGGCGGCGTCCACGTCGGAGTTGAGGTTGAACGGGAACTGCTTGCCGATGCGCTCGGAGAACGGCGTGTACACCTGTGCCGTCCAGCTCTTGTTGACCTCTTCCTCGGTCGGCTCCACCAGCGCCATGAAGGTCTGGGTAAGCGGACGCAGCAGCAGCGGACGCAGCGCTTCACGCTGGCCGGCATCCAGCCCGGTCAACACCTGCTCGTCCACCAGCGCCACCGCCGTGCTCAGTTCGGAGCCTTCATTGCTGAAGGTGTCCTGCATCAGCTTGCGGGTGCCCACGCCCAGGTCGCCCTGCCCCTTGATCGCGTTCAGGCGTGCCCGAAGCTTGGCCAGGGTCTCGAAGTAGGCATCGATCACCGCCGGCTGGTCGCCCCGCTTGGTGGTGAGCTTGGCGATGCCTTCAAAGGCCTTGCCAATCGGCCCCACCGGCTGCTGCTGGGCCACCGCTTCGGGGTCCTTGCGCAGGATGGTCTTCTGGAACCAGGCCACGAACCCGCCCTTGGCCTTCTTCGAACGCGCTTCGGCGGCCGGGTTGTCCCAGATGGTCTGCTCGTTGATCTTCTCCAGCAGGGTGCGCAGCGGCGAGTTGTTGGCATCGCCCAGGGCGTTCATGCGCGCGGCGGCTTCATCGAAGCTGTCGAACTGGGCAACGCTCAGGCCCTGCAGGAACTTGGTCCACTCGGCGGCGTACTCCTGCTTGTACAGGGTCACCAGCTCACGCGCGATGTGCTCGGGGCTGCCGGCCAGCGACAGATCGCTCTGCTCGGTGGTGTCCAGCACCCAGTCGGTGGTGCTCAGCTGGGTGCTGGCCGCCTCCTTCACCGCATCCTTGACGTAGTCTTCCCACGCCTTGCGCGAGAACGCACCGGAAATGGCGTAGCTGCCGGTAATCAGGCTGCCGTTGCGCTCGTTGCCGATCAACGCATCCACCGTGACCGTCGGGAAGCGTGCCGCGGCACGTGCCTTGATCTGCGCGAACACACGCTGCATGGCCGGCTGGCCCTTCATCACGCGGGTCAGTGCCTGGCGGCTGTCGCTGACCAGGGTCACCTTGTTCTGCACCTGCGGCCACGCCGGGTCGGCGGACTGGGCCACGTAGAAGTTCATCAGCTTCTCGGCCGCACGCACCATCTCCTCACGCGTCATCTGACCGCGGTTGGCGTCCAGCCAGTTGCGCCAGAACAGGGTGAGCTGCTGCGACAGATGCGCGCCCTCGACCTGCTTGCGGTTGCCCAGCATCAGGTAGGTCTTGAGCGCGTTGTAGGCGTCATTGGTGTTGGTGGGCGAGGCATTCTGGTACAGCACATCGCTTTCGGCGGCCACCGGGCCACCCTGCCCCAGCTTCTCGCGCTCGTTCACCACCTGGCCCAGATAGGCTTCCAGGCTGGCCACGGTCGGATCCAGCATCACCTGCTGCATGCCGTGGTAGTACTCCTTCATCAGCTTGGCGCGGATGTTGTCGCCCTGGTACAGACCCAGGCTGGTGGTGATGCCACCCTCCTTCTTGTACCGGTCCAGCTGCTCCATGCGGTCCTGCAGCAGCAGCAACGCATCGATGCGCGACTTGAGGTCCACGCGATCCTTCTGCACGCGGACGGCCTGCTCCAGGTCCTTGGTCGCGTTGTTCACCAGCTGCACGTTGGTGGTGTAGGACCAGGTCCACAGGCCCAGCGCCAGTGCCAGCACGCCCACCGCGCCAAGGAACACGCCGTAGCGCAGGCGGTTCTGGTGCGGGCTGGAGTACTGCCGGACCAGCTCGCGGTCGGAGAAGATCACCTTGCGGAACAGGTCCTTCAGGAAGAACGCCGTCTGCCCGGTCGGCGCTTCATCGCTGCTGTGCCCGCGCGAGGACAGCGAGAACTGGCGACCGACGCGATCGGACGCGTGGTGCACCGAATGGCCTTCCTGCAGCGCACTGCTGAAGTAGAAGCCGCGGAACACCGGCTTGAACTGGAACGGGTTGTCTTCAAACAGCGTGGCGATGAAGGTGCGCAGCGCCGGCTTGATGCCCACGAACTCCAGCGGCAGGGTCAGCAGCCCCGGCGACACCTCGCGCCCGCGCTGCATGGCCATGTGCGACAGGCTCATTTCCTTGATGCCCTCGGCCAGCTGGTCGAAGTGCGAATCGAAGGCAGTCAGTGCATCGCCCTGCGCGTGCACGTCGAAGGGCAGCGTCGCGCCCCACACATTCTCACGCTCGGACGGATCCAGGCTGCGGAAGAACTCGCTGAACCCGGCGATCAGATCGGCCTTGGTGAACAGCACGTACACCGGCGCGAACACTTCCAGCCGCTCGGTGATTTCCTGCACGCGCTGGCGCAGGTTCTTGGCCAGCTCGATGGCAAACTCGGGCTTGCTGCCGGACAGCTCGGCGATGCTCACCGCGATGATCACGCCATTGATGGGCGCGCGCGGCCGATTCTTCTTGAGCAGGCCCAGGAAGGTGAGCCACTCCATGCGGTCTTCCACGCTGACCGAATACCGGCCGGCGGTATCCAGCACGATACCGGTGGTGGTGAAGTACCAGTCGCAGTTGCGGGTACCGCCAATGCCTTGGATGACATTGCTGCGATTGTCCTCGAACGGGAACTGCAGCCCGGAATTCAGGATCGCGGTGCTCTTGCCGGCCGCCGGGTTGCCGATGATCACGTACCACGGCAGCTCATACAGGGCCGCCTTGCCCTTGAGCACGCCCAGGCGCGATGACTTGATCTGCTTGACCGCCTCCATCATCCGCGTGCGCAGCGCCTCGGTATCGGCACGCTGGGCCGAGGGCGCGGCAGCGACGGCCTGGTCCGCCTGCGTCTGCACCATCGCTTCCACGCGCTTGGCCGCACGCCGGGCCAGGATGCGCTTGATCACCCATACCACCAGCGCCAGCAACAGCAGCGCCGCCAGCGCGATGGCCACCCAGATGCCGATCTGGCGGGCTTCGGCGGCGCCGAAATACGCCAACGAACCGGCACCGATCAAGCCAATCACCATCCACAGGCGGTAATCGCCGAGGAAGTACCTGAAATTACTCAACATCATCTAGGCGTCCAGGGTTATGCCGCCGACACAGTGTCGGTCGACGGGTCGTTCAAAACGGGAATATCGAGGATCGCGGCCACGCGCTGGGCCGGCGCGCCCACCGACAGCACCAGTGCGGCGCTCTGGCCGCGCGCGGCATGCGCATGGGCCAGGGTCAGCAGTGCCAGCGGCAGGACCGGGCCCAGCTCGCCGGCACACACCGGCACGGCCAGCGTCTGCTGGTCGATTTCAATATCGGGATTGGCGGCCACGGCCGCGGCGCAGGCCTCCACGGCCACCTGGCTGCGCTGGTCCGCATCGTGCAGGGCAAAGCCCACGCGCTCGGGCGCAATGGCGGCGTCGGCCAGCATCGCGCGGCCTAATGCCTCGGCCTGGCGGCGCGATTCGGCATTGCTGAGGCCTTCGGCCAGTTCCATGCGGTGCGGTCGCCACAGGTGCGGGGTGGGCACGGTGGCCAGCCTGGCCGAGGCCAGGAGCAGGCCGGCGGCGCCTTCGCCGGGGATCTGCCCATCCTTGTTGCGCCGGTGCAGGATGCGGTTGCTGTCCAGCCACGCGGCAATGGTGCCGGGGTCCACCGCCGAGCTGCACGACAGCAGCAGGTACCAGCGCGGCTCGCCCTGGGCCAGCGCATCGGTGACGCGCTGCAGGCGCGACCAGACATCCGCCGCGTGGCTGGCGACCGCCACGCTGATGGAGAAGCGGCGCGGATCCAGGCCGTTGTAGACCGCCCGCGCGTGCAGCCAGTCCGCGCAGTAGGTGCGCAGCGACGCCGACCAGTCGGCCGGCACCAGCAACTCGATGGTCAACACCTGCTCAACCACCCGCTCGTCGCGGCGGCGCAGACCGGCCACCACCCGCTCCTCGGCCACTTCCAGTTCGGGCAGCGCCAGCAGCGCCTGGCCCATCAAGGAGTCGGCCACCGGTTCCAGCAGCGTCATCGCGCGGCGTTCGCCGTCGCGGGTGGTGAAGCCGGGCATCTGCACCTGCACCACCGCGGTATCGTCCAGGTCCTTGTCCGCACTGACCAGCAATGGCAGCCCATCGCCATCATGGAAACGCGCATCGAGCGACGGGCGCGGCGGCGCGGCGGCCATGTCCAGCAACGCATCGGCCTCGAGCATCACGCCCAGGCGCATGTCTGCGCCCAGCACGGCCACCGACGGCACCGCCCGCGTCGGGATCACCTCGGCCTGCGCACCGGCCGCACTCGCGTCGCCGCTGCTGCTCGCCGCATCGACGGCCTTGTCCAGCATGCTGCGCCCGGCGTTGCGCAGCATGAAGCCGGCACCGCTCAGGCCCACGGGCACCAGGCCCAGGTAGGCGAGCATTTCCATGCCCGACGGAACTGTGCCAGTGCTGCGCCAATAGAAGATTGCGCCACCCCAAGCCACCGCGAAAACCGCGATTACCGAGAACGCCTTCCCAAGTATCCCGGACATCTAGCGTCCTGCTCCCTGAGTCATCAAGCCATCCTGCTGATTCAAACCTGTGCTGTCCGTCAACCGATGCCGGTCGTGCCCTGTGACGCGATCAAGGTCGCGCCGCACGCGGTGCGGTCCCCATCACGCGCCACCGGGTTGCCATCGACCACCACGGTGGCATCGCCACTGACGATCGTGGTCGGCCCATGCGCCACGCACACGGCTTTGTCGCCGATGCGGGCCACCGGCTTGCCACCGATATCGGTCTGTCCCGATCCAGTGACCACGCTACCGCCATGACTCAATTTATCCCCGACAACTACGAATGGTCGTGACATCAATCATGCTCCTTGATTGCTTCCGCATCCGGCGACTCCATCGCCCCCCACTACCCGGGGCTGATCCGGATCGTTCGCCCACGATATCAGCTGACTGGTGAAAGTATCATCCTTTCGCCAATTCAGCTTTCTTCGCCGCACGCGCCGCACGGCACTGCTGCGACATCTCCACGTGCACGTAGTCCTTGATGCTGCGCCAGTTGCCGCCCCACTCCAGCCCTGCCTGCTCGGCCAGTTCGCCGTACAGGAAGTAGCCGCGCCGGGTCCACGGGTCGCCCATGTCCCATTGCAGCTTGCCGTCACGGATCGGCGCACTGTCCACGCCCAGCCCGTACTGATGGCAGCTCTGCCAGGCACCGGCGCGCGTGGCCTTGCCGCCACTCATCAGCTCGGCCTGACGTTCCGGGCTGCGGTAGCCTTCCACCAGCACCATCTCATAGCCGTATTGTCGGCGCATTACTTCATAGATGGCCAGTACGCGCTGCTGCAGATCCGGGTCAATCTGGCCCCATTTTCTGTCGGCCGTCACAATTTCGGGGCGCGTCCTGCGGATTTCTTCGGTCGTGAAGACTTCTGGCGGTGGCGGCGCAGGCGGGGTCAGGCGTTCACCGCGGAGCAGCTGGGCGACCATCGAGCCGGATTCGGACAGGTCATCGCCCCGAAACTCATCGAGCACCACGTTCTGCCGGGTCAGCAGGATCACCGCCGGCGGCACCAGCAACAGGAAGCCGGCCGCGGCCAGCACCATCCAATGCCGGCGCAGCGCGCCCTGCGCCGCACCCAGCTCTTCACGCACGCCGCCCTGCAGGCGGTCGGTGCGCTGCGAGACTCGCCGCCCGGCACGACCGGCAGCGTTCCCCACCCGCCCGAACACGCGTCCCAGCGCGGCCTGGATGCGTTCGAAAGACTCTGGAAACATCAGCACCCAACCGACTGCGGCCGTGACCAGCACCAGCAGCACCGCTCCCCCGATAATGACGACCACCGATCCTCCATGTATTGTTCGTTGTTGACGGTCCTGCCCCAGTCACTAGAATGGGGCGGTTCGCTTTCGGCAGATGCCGACCCAACAAGGGCTGGATGCACTTGAATAATGGCGGAATAAATCGACCAAGTCTGCTCTCAGGGGGAGCGCAGACGAAGAACGCGGCACCGGCAACGGGCCGCATCCTGGCAGACATGGAAGGACGCCCGGTCGCCGGCGCTGCACGCGCCGCCGCAGCCCCAGGCACCCGATCACGTCGATGGCTGTGGCTGGCACTGCTGGCAACGGCAGTTGTCGTGCTGGGCGCGTTCGCGGCATGGCGCCTGTCTGCCGGCAGCGGCGAAGAGCCGCTGGGGTACTCGTTGCCACCGGAAGCGAGCGTCCAGCCGGCGCCGACTCCGGAGGCGGTGTCCGCGCCCGGCGGCGCCACCATTGTTGACGCACCCGTGGAGCCCAACGGCACTGCGCCTGCCGCAGATCCGCTGGCGGGCATCGGCGATGCCGCAGACCCCGCGCC
>NZ_QAIW01000424.1:6906-13062 GCF_003061285.1 Stenotrophomonas sp. HMWF003
GCGTGACAAGGCCAAGGGTGATGAGAACCTGCTTGGGACGCTGATGGGCATCATCAAGGAAGACGAAAAGGCCAAGCCCAAGCCGAAAGCCAAGGCCGCCCCGGATTCGATGGACGCGCTGATCGCACAGATCCAGGCCGACGAACGCAAGCAGGCCGCCGATGCCGACAACGTGTTCGACAACATCAGTGGCCGCAACGCCACCGCATCCACCAAGTCCAACATTCAAGCCAAGCTGCGCAGTTGCGGCAGCGCCACGACGACGGCCGGCCTGAACTGCCGCAAGAAGATCTGCGCCGCGGCCGCGGGTAAAGACCCGGCCTGCCCGGCGATGTGAGGTGCGCTGCGGCGGTGGCTGCAGTGCCTGATCCAGCTGCTGGCGGCGCGTGCCCAGGACGGCCGGCTGCCTGCCTTCTCGTCGAACTGACCGATGTACTGCGGTTCCGGCCATCGGTGCGGATCTTCGGCATCAATGACCGATTCGTCCAGGATCCGCTGCGGCCACACCGGCTGCCGGCTGCTCTTCAACACCAGCCAGCGGCAACAACACCGGCATCAACAGGGAGCGCAAGGGCAACAGCGCTTGCCCCAGGCTGATCACCACGGTGGTATGGCAGTTCTTTCAGGCATCGGCGATCGACAGGTCCACCTGGGGCTTCGCTGGCGCGTCGAGCACGGACGCCGGGCCTTCATCCATATAGCGCCGGATGAATTCCCAAACCTCCCGGATCTTGTCTTCGTCATCGAAGTAGTGGCCCACCGCAAAGGTGTGCCGGATGATCTCGCCGTCCAGCACGTGGCAGCGGATATCGCGCAAATGCCGCTCGCCCTTGCCCTCCCCCACATGGAAATGCGCCTCCTGCCAGGGCACGCTGATGGCCGCGTCCGGCCCGCCATCCGTGTAGGCGTGCACCATGCGGGTGCGCCGGTTGAAGCGGATCGGGTAGTACTTATAGCTGAAGAAGTCACGGCGCAGAATGGGCCAGTACAACAGCCCGAATTGCACCAGCAGAAGCGCGGCGAACAACACGTAGACCGGCGCATCCGCTGACGGACCCAAGCACCTCAGGTATCCGGTTCGACCATCTGCGCGGCCCCCAGGCCACCAGGCGGGCGTTGATCAGCAGAACGGTGGATGTCAGCCCCATGCCGCGCAGCCTGAAGCGACGGTCGATAATGTCCAGATAGGTGGAGTTCAGACTGATTACGCAAAGACGCGCGTTGCTTCTGCCTGCAGGCGAGCGCGGCAGCGTGGCGTAGCGCAACGCGGCTCAGGTTCCTGATCGATCTTGAACGCCCTCAACCAGCCTGTATACATCGTCGCATCTCCTTTGCCCGCCGCGTTGCGCCTCCCCGATTGAGTTTATCCGACCGCATCGGCGGCATGGATCGCATCGCGCCGCTCGCCCGAAACGCGACCGCCGTCACACATTATTCACTTTCTGCGCCCTGCGGTCGGAGCACCCTACGCGCGCGCCTCCATTGTTCTGCTGGATCCGAGCCGGGCAAGCAACTAATATCCCAGCGTCAATCCGGATTCGTGCATCGCAAGGAAGGGATACTCCGCATGAACGACCTAGTCGCCCCGCCGCGCCCGACCAAGCCGGCCAACGCCGCCTTGAGCCATGCTGCAAACAACCCGACCACGGGCCAAGGTGAAAGCTGCCCCACCTGCGACAAGTCCGGGCTTGCGATTCTCGTGACGCTGTGGTCCGTCATTCCGCCACAGGACTTCCCAGGGTCGTTCAGGAACAACCAGACATACGTCAATCACCTGCTTTCAAGCGATTACGACGACGGCTATCTATCTCCACGGCCGCTTAACCGGTCAAAGACTGGCGAGTCATTCGAGTGTTCCCAGTATGTCCCTCGACGGCTCCGCCAGGGATTTCTTCACGTTTACTATCCGGGCGACGCAACCTGGGAGATCTACGCCTCACAGGCAGACGGACGCCTGCTTCGAGTGAACCTCGACATGCCTCGCCCGATGGGCAAAGGCGATGTGGCATGCAAGCGCTTCAATGCTGGCAGCAATAGCCTGTTCCTGCGCATTGATGCCAAAAAGCACAAGCAATTCATGATCGGTTTTTCGGATGCCTTCTGGACCAAGGCTGTACGTGAACGTCTGGTGGCAGACAAGGTCACGCTCGCACTGTTCATGAAGAGCATTGACTGCAGCGCGCCGGGAAGCAGTTACGGCGATGGGTTGCTCAGGCTTGACCCGATCTATCTGGAAAGTGGGATCCTGGGTTTTCAGACGAGACCTCAGACTGACACTGTTCCACAGGAAGTCTATAAGCGCCCCAAGAGCGTGCCTTCCGGTGATGTGGTTACACAGATGGCCGCAATCAACCGCGCATTTGATCCGAGCGGGAAGATTGGAGGCCTGTTTGTGCTGTTGCCGGACGACATCGGTATCGCCACCCAGCTCAATTACGCCAAGAACCAAGCCATGACTGACATCATGGGAGAAGGGAACGGCTATACCGAGCTGGATCGGCAGAAAATGGATGCCGCCGCGTTGCTCGACAACATCCGGCAAAGCTCGGCCGATGTCTGGTCGCGCATCGACGATGACATCGATCTGGGTGCTTTCGAATCCTACCTTGCCAAGTACGTGGCATGCGCCAAAGCCACCGCAAACTACAATGTCTACTCCGCTGACTACACGAGCTGGATGGAGTTCGTGACGAGCAAGCCCTACAGCGCTTTGTTCGACCCGGAGCTTCCTGCGAGCTGCGCCAAACTCGGCGAGATATCTGCCGATCTTTATGTCGGCTGTGGCCACACCAAGGATGAGTTCAACAAGATTCTGCTGAAAGCACTGGCTGAGAATCCTGAAGACGGGAACCACCTTTTCTGGCGGGGTGCAGCGGCGAATGACCAGGGGCTAGTCAGCCTTCTGATGGACCCGTCAATTGACAAGACGCTTGTCGATAGCCAGAAGAAGTTCGACGAATTCAAGGGGCAACGCGAACTACTGGGGCAGATCAAGGCTGCACGCGCCGGCGCCGCTGCCGCCAATGCGGCACACTGGGACCAGCTCGCCGCCATGCTCAATTCGCGCGCTCGCAGGCTGAGGGACGCCAACCCAAAGGCGTTCCGGCGAACCATGCGCCGGATCCAAGCACTCACACTGCATCATAACGGCATGGGCGTACTGGAGCTTACCCTCGAAGGAGATGTCAGCGGTTACCTGCGGCAGCTCAAGAATGCCGCCTCCGCTGCGCCAAATGCGCAGAGCATTCGCATCACGCCGCGCAACGCGGGGCAGATCAAGGCGCTCAGCCAGCTTGTCGCAGCGTCCTGGAAACCGGGCGAACCCATCCCGGCAGCGTTGCGGGACGCACAGGTCGCCCTTGGCATCGGCGCCGACGAGCTGCCGCCCTACTCGGTCACCAATATTGAGAATCCGAAGGAGAGCATTGCCGCTTTGAAAAAGGCGGGCGCGCTCACGGCAGGCATGGGGGCCTTGCATGCATTTTCCTTGTTCACCAGCCTGCAGAAGCTGGGGGTCGACCTGGCGCAGGCGCAGGCCAGCGGCCCCAATATGGAGCGCATCACCCGGGACGTTGGCGAGGCCACTGCCGCCCTGTTGAGCGTTGTTGCGGTCTCCGTGGAGCTGCGGGCGATCACCGAAACAGCGCGCAACGGCGGCGCCAAAAACGCGAGGGCGTATGGGCTCGGCGTGAGGGCCGCCACGCTCGGCATGATTGCCTCCGCCATTGAAGGCGGGTTCCAGATCTACGACAGCACGCTTCTATGGGATCAGGGGGACGAGGTCGCCAGCATGCTCAAGGGAGCGGCCGGCGGATTGTCTGTTGCCAGTGCGGGGCTCGGTTATGCCGCCACCCGCATGATCGCCCGCCAGGCTGCCGTCGGAGTTGCCGGTGAGCTAGCCGCCGGCGCGGCGGCCGCGTCTGCGGTCACCCGCGGCGGTGCGGTGGTGACGGTGGAAGCCCCGCCCGTGGCGCTATGGCTGAGCATCGCCAGCATCGGTCTGTTCGTGGTGTCGGTCGGCGCTGATAACTACTCCAAGTACTTCACCACCATTCCCATGGAAAAGTGGGCCGATCGCACCTTCCTTGGCAAGCGTTCCGGCAAGTGGGGCAAGCCGTTCGTCACCTCCAAAGAGCAGCTGGAGACACTGCTGCGGGAGCTGTACGCCATCAAGATCAGCACCCCCGGTTACTTCGACGCACTGCTCAAGTTCGAGGTGGAAGTTCCCGTGTGGGGCACCGAGAGCGAGATCGATCTTGAACTCAAGCTCGATGGAAAAGTCCTCCGGCGCTACATTTACAAGCCCGGAGGCACGCCTATCGACAGCCCCACCTGGCAGCTGCATGTCAAGGAAGGCGATGGCAAAGAGGGCTTCAGGGGCACCGGTACCGCCAAGGGCCAAGGAGCGGTGTTCGCGATTGAAATGGGCGACCAGTCCTGGCAGGAGGTGGCAAAGAACGCTGCTCTTGGTGTGATCACGCCGGTCGCCCGTGCGATCTCCGGCATTCCCAGTATCGCCGTGAAATACTCGCCCAACACTGCCGCACATTCGGGCTTTGTGATTGACGGAAAGAGTGAGTAACCCATGTTCCCAGCGGCATCCTGCCTGGCACGGAATGAAACTGCCCCATGAGCGAACCATTGCAAGCAGAGATCTACGAAGGGGA
Source organism: Stenotrophomonas sp. HMWF003 (assembly GCF_003061285.1). NCBI lineage: Bacteria > Pseudomonadati > Pseudomonadota > Gammaproteobacteria > Lysobacterales > Lysobacteraceae > Stenotrophomonas > Stenotrophomonas sp. HMWF003. Next base: position 11,574 of record NZ_QAIW01000424.1, read on the forward strand.
GCTTCCGTTACGCAGCGCTTCGGAACCTGGCAGCGTGCGGGACATCATTCGTCTGGACGAGGAGATGATGGTGTGGTCTGACGACGGTGCCGCGGCCACCGTGGAATCGATCATGCCGTTCTTCGCTATTGCGGGCGTGATTATCTCGCTTGGGGGGCTGTATGCGGGAATCATGAGTGTTACCACGACGGACAGCGTCGGCATCTGGATCCTGAAGGTGTCGCTGTCTACGCTGTTGACCGTCGGCGGTGCTACAGGGGCGTATTTCGCCTGGCGCATCAGTTTTGGAAGCAAGCACAGCGACATCTACTTTCTCAGAAAACAACGCAAGATCTTTCACTACACCAACAAGACCGCATTCGTTCTTGATTGGGACAACGTACGCCCGTACGCGCGACTGGGCTTCGGCCCGGTCCAGCTTGGCGCTCGTCCCTTTGTGGCGCTGGAGCTGGTTGAGTACTTCAGGAACGAGCCGCAGGTATGGCGCGCACGCTTCGTTGTCGACGCGCCACTTGGAGGGCGTGAAGCATGCCAGCAAAGCTGGGAGCTGATTCGGCGCTACATGGATGAAGCGGCAGACACATTGCCGGTACAGACAGTCGTCGATCGCCGATCATGGACATCGGCCTTGCTGGAGTTTGGCCCCTTGTCCGACGGCGGCGATGCGCACGGGTTCCTCCAGGGTCTGCGCGACCACAACTGGCAGCCCTTCTGGAGTGGAGATCATCTGCTGAACGTACTGGTCTGGATCGTGTTTTGGCCGGACCAAGTATTCCGGATGCTGTACGCACGCTTCAGACCACGTGTGAGCCTGCCGGAGGAGTTGGCGGGGGCACCCGCGGACCAGCCAAGCGGACCGTCTCCTTACGCCACCACCCCGCTGTCAGCAGGAGAGCACCGCGGGCGGCGCAAGGCCGCCATTACCGTCGCCATTGTTTGCTCAGCATGCACGTTGATCAGCCTGAGCGCCTGGTCGGTAGTGGCGCGACAGATGCTGCACGCCGTGTTTGGCTAGGGTGATCGCAGTGCTGGTAACCACCGCTGGCACGTGAACGTTCGACGAGCGGGCTGAGGCCGTTTAATCTACACACCTCATTGAGCCGGATGCATTGAATGAACTGGACCTGGACTTCCGTCGTGTACTTCGTACTGGTCATGGCGATGTGCTGTGGCTTCGTGCGGACGGTGTACGTCTACCTTGGCCGTTTCGCGGGCTGGCAATCGCCGGTCAAGCGGCTGCTTGCCATCAGCCCGGTCCTGCTCGCCCTGCTCTTCGCGCTGTCTGGCTTCCTGCTGGTGGCCTTCCGCTGACCGTCCCCCGCAGTGGCGCTAGGAGACCGCCCCGCTCTCCAGCGCCACAAGCTGTGGTTCCAGCGTATCCAACATGCCAAGTACTGCCGGCATGGCGGGGGTCCCAGTTTCCAGCCCGTGGATCAACTGCAGGCGGATCGGCGCGTTGGCAGTGAAGGGCGCACCATAGATCATGCAA
>NZ_QAIW01000424.1:13093-14954 GCF_003061285.1 Stenotrophomonas sp. HMWF003
CGATGGCCTTGATGGGGGTAGTGTCCAATGCTGCAACCGTCAGCGAATCCATCACCAGATTGATTTCAGGGAGCCGCGACAGCAGCCGTTGCTGCTCTTCGTTGGTCTGAATAGCGACGGTGTACAGGGCATCATGCTCGCGCGGGTCGATCCAGACCGTTTCCAGCCTGCGTTGCCGAGACAACCAGCTCCAGCTTGCTGCGGGCCCAAGAATCGCATTGAGCTGCGTCGGCGTCAGAACGTCCCTGGCAAGGTCGAGTGTGCGAGGATCCCAGAAACGAAAGGTCCTCCGCTCACCTCCCACGACCAGCTGCGACTGACGTGCGTAAGCACGCACCGCCTGCTCCACCGGGATCCCGGCGGGCAAGACCAGCCAGCCGCACACCGAGCGGCCAGCACGGTCACCCCCCTCCTGCGCAAGTGTTTCCTGCAGGGACAAGGCAATCGTTGCTTCGGCGCGCGGGTCCCGACCGAACTCACCCAGCGTGAGCAGGTAGGGGCAATCTCCCGGGGCGAATTTGTCCGCCGGCAGCACCACCCCCTCGCGCGCCTCGCCTGCCGCGTCCGGAAAAGGATCGGCAAGAATCGGATCAATTACCGCGTACAGGGTGGATGCCGCATCACCATGCCGGTCCCGGACCGCGATTAGCGCTTCCCGCAGGCGTTCCAACAGCGAGATCTCAGACAAACGCGCCTCCCTGCCTGGCTGCGTCCTCTGCCTTCATTTCGCAGCCCTTGAACGTGCCGGACACGCCAGGCGACTGCATGGTCACACTCTTCGCCCCGGTCCACTCCCGCTGCGTGCCCTTGAACTCCACCTTCCCCGGCGCGCCCAGCTCGATGTTGTCACCCTCGATCCGGATGTAAGCCCCGGCCGCCGTCGCCAGCAGATGCTTGCTCGGCGCCGACAACTGCACATCGGCCTGGGTACTGGTGATCTTCACATTGGTCTTGGCCGCCAGGATCGCCTGGTTCTTGTGCGCGCGCGCACTGACCTTGCCCTGTGCGGCGTGCAACGCGATCCCGCGCTCCTGGTTCGGGCTCTCCGGCTTGGGGTCAGCGCCGGCGGTGTACAGCACCAGCCCGCCGGCCACAGCCACCGTGAGCGAGCCCTGGCTCAGCCAGTTGAGCGCCACGCCCGAGGCCAGCGTGGTATGCGTGCCGCTGACCCAGACCTGATCAGCCGGGGTCAGGCTCATCACACCGGCCACGCCGCTGCCCATCAGCACCGGCTTGTCCCAGCCCGGGGCATCGCCGTCGCCGCCGCTGATGCTGCCCGCCGCGCTGCCGCTCTGGGTAGCGCGCAGGCTTTCCTGCAGTTTTTCCAGCGCGTCGTGCGCCTGCAGCGTGGTCGGCTCTTCGGGGAGTTGCGCCTGCTGGTTCACTGCCGATTCGTTGAGCGACTGCAGCAGTTCGGCACTTTCCTGCAGCTGGGTCAGCGCCTGGTTGGCGGCCAACTGCGGCTCGCCCGGTTCGGTGCTGAGCAGCAACCCTTGCCCTGCGCGAAGCGACCCGAAGGCTTGGGTGGAAAGCTCAGCGCCGAAGCCGCGCTCGGTGTCGCGCACGTTGTCTTCGCCACCCTTCAAGTGGCCCAGGGTGAGCGTAGTTGAATGCTGGGTGGTGGACAGCTGCGCGCGGCCCTGGCCGGGCGTGTCATCCAGGCGCATCTGCTGGTAGCCGCCCTGCCCGCCCTGGCTGTCGGCCAGCGCCTGGCTCTTGAAGCCGGTGTATACCGCGGCATGTTCATTGCCATCGAACCACGCCGGCGCATTGCCGGTGGCGTTGGCACCGCCGCTGGCGACCTGGTTGTGGGCGGCATCGGTCTGGCCGCGGCCGTTGTAGACCGCGCCGACCACGACCG
>NZ_QAIW01000424.1:14964-15155 GCF_003061285.1 Stenotrophomonas sp. HMWF003
TCGATCGATGTCGCCCTCGAGGAACGCCACCAGCACTTCCTGGCCACGACGGGGCAGCACCACGCCGCCCCAGTTGTCACCGGCCCAGGGGGTCATAACCCGCACCCAGGTCCAGGCTCCACCATTGGCCGGGGCGTTGTCGTCACCACCGGGATGGGCCAAGCCGGTGCTCGATGAGCCACCGCGCTGCC
>NZ_QAIW01000424.1:15184-24487 GCF_003061285.1 Stenotrophomonas sp. HMWF003
CAACGCGCCAGGCAGGCTGAGCGGCGCCTGCGCGGCCGGCCCAAGCTGCTGCTCCAGTGCGTCGAACACATCGGCCTCGAAGTTGTTGCGCGCTTGATGCTGCACCGACAGGCACAGGAACGCAGTGCCCGCGTCCACACCCGGGTGCTGCACCAGCTGGAACTGTGCGCCTGGCGTCAACTGCCGCCATTTTCCCTGCCCGTCGATCGTATGCGCCCGAACACGCAGTGCGTCCAGATGCTGTTGGGCGCGGCGCTGGCCACGCGCGTTGTCCTGCCAGCCGTACGGGCCGCAGGTGTCGGCATCTTCGCCGGTCGCCTCGTGCGCGGTCTGTGCTTCTGCGCTGGCCTGGCGCAGCTCCAGCGTGCGGTGATCCCAGGTATGCCGGGAGACCTTGGTGGTGCACCAGCGGCGCGCGGTCGACCACTGCTGCACGCTGTCATCGCGCTCGGTCACATCGCCACGGTGGAAGCGCACGGTGCCCAGGTCCTTGGCCCCGTGGTGGTTGTCGGCCAGCACCAGGGTATGGGCGCCAAACGACTCGCTGCCCGGGTCGCCTGCGTGCTCGAACCAGTAATAGATGCCCTCTTCGGCCAGCAGGCGCTGCACGAAGGCCAGGTCGGTTTCCTGGTACTGCGTGGTCAGGCTGCGCCTGGCGTAGAGGCTGCGGTCGGTGAGGTCCCAGCGCCAGGCCGGTACCAGGCCGCTGTAGTCGGCAAACACGTTCTCGACGATGTCGACCACGCTGGCGTCATGGAATACGTAGCTGTCCACGCGCTGCCCCAGGAACGCCAGCCACGGCTGCAGGCGCAGGCGATACCGCGCCAGACCGCCATTGCTGCCGATGCGTTCGGCGGCGGTGATCCGGCCGTGGAACGGGCGTGCGCTGCCGACCGCCTGCATCTGCAGCACGGCCGGTTGGCCCAGCAGGCCGTCCAGCGACAGGTTGGCATCGGCCGACAACGCGATCACATCGAACACGAAGCCAATGCCGTCGATCTGCTCGACGCCATTGAGTGACTCGGCCACCAGCACGTCGCTCCCCAGCGAGGTGCGCAGCTGCAGCAGGCGCTGTGCCTGCCCCGGTGCCGCAAGCGCGGCGAGTATCTTGGTTACGGAATCCATGACGCTTCCCCGCATTCTTAGCCCAGTGAATTCGACTGGGACGATCCATCGTCAGCATAAATCAGCGCAAGCACCACGCGGTTCGCCCGAGCTGGAACCCGGGCGGGCATCGCGCCACATGCGTCACATTTTGCGAGCCAAATCACACTTTAAAGGCGGTGTGTCACCCCTAAGCGCCTGCCACACTCCTGTGCGGCAGACGCTCCGGGCGGCCTCTATCAGGCCGACTGCGTAATACGTTCCAGCTGCAGCTTGGCACCTTCGTTCAGCAGCAGGCGGTAGTCGCGGCCGCCAGCGGTGACCGAGACTTCACGGGCATTGCTGACCAGCTGGTTGGCCTTGCCCTGCGCGGGTGCGTGGGTCTGGATGCGCCAGGCGCCACGGCTGATCTGTGCAGCCAGGTTGCGGGCATCCTGGCGGGCATCGGCGGCGGCACCGTGCAGCAGCTCGACGATGTGCTCCGGGCGCAGGCGGTTCCAGGCGCGCACGTTGTTGGTGTCGCGGGCCAGGCCCAGTTCGAGGCTGCCACAGTTGGCAATGGCCTTGGCGCGGTTGAATCCGTAGAAATCCATATTCGTATCTCCTTTCCAGTCGACAATCAGGACAGCTTGTATTTGAAGGCGCCGTTCTTCCCTGCGGTCACCTTGATGGTGTTGATCCGGTTCCCCTCGGCCATGGCCGCCAGGACGCTTTCCGCGACCTCCGGCAGCAGCGTACCGTTGAGGATGTGATCAACATTGCGTGCACCGGAATCCACCTCGGTGCAACGCGACAGCACGGCCTCGACCAGGCTGTCGTCCCACAAGAACGTGGCCTTGTGGTTGCCCGCCACACGGTCGCGGATGCGGCCGAGCTTGAGCGCGATGATCTGGGCCAGCACGTCGTCGTTGATCGGGAAGTACGGCACGACTTTCATGCGGCCCAGGAAGGCGGGCTTGAAACTCTTCATCAACACCGGGCGCAGGGCTTCACCCAGTGCCTCGGCGGTGGGGATTTCCTCGGCCGGCTTGTTCAGGCAGGCCTGCATGATCTGCGACGAGCCGATGTTGGAGGTCAGGATGATCAGCGTGTTGCGGAAGTCGATCTCGCGGCCTTCGGCATCGTCCATCTGGCCCTTGTCGAACACCTGGAAGAACATCTCCAGCACGTCCGGATGCGCCTTTTCCACCTCATCCAGCAGGACCACGCTGTAGGGGTTGCGGCGGACCGCTTCGGTGAGCACGCCACCTTCGCCGTAGCCCACGTAGCCCGGGGGCGAGCCCTTGAGGCCGGAAACGCTGTGCGCTTCCTGGTACTCGCTCATGTTGATGGTGATCAGCTTGCGCTCGCCGCCGTACAGGATGTCGGCCAGCGCCAGTGCGGTTTCGGTCTTGCCCACGCCGGACGGGCCGACGAACATGAACACACCGCGCGGCTTGTTCGGGTCTTCCAGCTTCGCCGTGGCGGTGCGCACGCGCTGGGCGATCGCCTCCAGCGCATGGTCCTGGCCGATCACGCGGTCGACCAGCAGGGTGCCCAGCGTGCGCACCGTGCGGATCTCGTCCTTGACCATCCGGCCCAACGGCACGCCGGTCCAGGCGGAGACGATCTCGGCCACCACGCCGCCATCGACCTGCAACGGCACCATCGGGGTATCGCCCTGCAGCTGGCGCAGTTCGGCCAGCAGGCGGTCGAGTTCGGCCTGCTGCGGCGACACCGCGGCTGCGGCGCCCTTCTTGCCACGCGCTGCGGGCTTCTCGCCGGCGACGGCGTCAGCCGGGGCTGCGTCACTGGCAGCCGCTTCGGCACCGCCGTTCTCCATCTGCTGGCGCAGCTGGCGGATCTGGTCGGCCAGGGCCCGCTCCAGCGACAGGCGCTCTTCATTGGTGGCCAGCACGGCCCGGGCATCGGCCTGCAGCTGCTGCAGTTCACCCAGACGCTCGGCATGATGGTTGGCGCCACCGGCGGTTTCGCGCTGCAGCGCGGCCAGCTCGGCCTCCAGGCGATCCAAGTGCTTGCGGGTGTCTTCGATGATCGCGGGCGTGGCGCTCTGGCCGAGCGCCACCTTCGCGCAGGCGGTGTCGAGCACGCTGACCGCCTTGTCGGGCAGCTGGCGGCCGCTGATGTAACGGTGCGACAGGCGCACGGCCTCGGTAACGGCTTCGTCCATCACGCGGATGTTGAAGTGCGCTTCCATCAGGCCAACCATGCCACGCAGCATCGCCGCGGCCAGGGCTTCGGTGGGTTCTTCCACCTTGACCACCTGGAAGCGACGCGCCAACGCGGCGTCCTTCTCGAAGTACTTCTTGTACTCGCTCCAGGTGGTGGCCGCGATGGTGCGCAGCTCGCCACGGGCCAGCGCCGGCTTGAGCAGGTTGGCCGCGTCGTTCTGGCCCGCGGTGCCACCGGCACCGATCATGGTGTGGGCTTCGTCGATGAACAGGATGATCGGGTGCGGGCTCTTCTTGACCTCGTCGATCACGTTCTTCAGGCGGTTCTCGAACTCGCCCTTGACGCTGGCACCGGCCTGCAGCAGGCCCATGTCCAGGGTATGCAGTTCCACGCCCAGCAGCACGTCGGGCACGTCCTTGTCGGCGATGCGGCGGGCCAGCCCTTCCACCACGGCGGTCTTGCCGACGCCGGCCTCACCGGTGAGGATCGGGTTGTTCTGACGGCGACGCATCAGGATGTCGATCACCTGGCGGATCTCGCCGTCACGGCCGATCACCGGGTCGATGCGACCTTCGCGGGCGCGCTCGGTCAGGTTGGTGGTGAACTGGTCCAGCGCGGGCGTCTTCGACAGCCCACCCTTGCCGCCGTCCACGGCGGCGGCGGTCTCGCCACCGAGGTCGCCCTCGCCTGCGCCGGCATCGGCGTTGCGCACGGTCTGGGTGGCTTCCTGCGAGCCCTCGGTGAGCTTGGCGAAGTCGTGCTTGAGCTCGTCCAGTTTGAAGCGCACGAACAGCTTGGAGCCGCGGTAGGCCAGCTGCGACAGCTCCGGCTCGGTCATCAGCGCCAGCAGCAGGTGGCCGCTGCGGATGCGGCTGGTTTCCGAATCCAGCGAGGCGATCAGCCAGGCGTGTTCGAACAGCTTGGGAATGTGCTGCGAGAACACCGGGGTGCGGCCGTTGCCGGTCTTGAACTGGCTGATCTCGTCGGACAGGTCGCGTTCCAGCGCATCGGGCGAGATGCCGCAGCGGCGGGCAATCAACACGAAATCGCTGTGCGGTTGCTCCAGCAGCGCCAGGAACAGGTGTTCCAGATCAACCTCGTAGTTGCCGCGCGACATGCACAGGTTGGCGGCACGCTCGGCGGCCAGACGGCAGGTATCGTCCAGCTTGCTGATCAGGGTCTTGAGATTGATGCTCATGCGGGAAAACGCGCTCCTTGCTGAAACCTGTTGATGAAGGGCAGCGGCCGGTCAGCCCTGCCCCGACCTGTTCATTGCAGTGTATGGATGCCGTAGGTGGTGTCCGAACGCGGGCCATCGGCGGCACGCGAGCACATGTAACTGTCCCAGCCCAGCCGCGCGCCGACGCCGGCACCCAGCCCGGCACCGCGCACGTCTTCCTGGCGCAGCACCAACCGCACTTCGTATTCCAGCGTGCCACCGGTCAGCAGCGACAGCCACTTGGCCAGCGCCTGCTCGGCACTGCCGCCGGGCAGGAAATCATCGAACTGCTCCCGTCGCAACGGGCCGATGCTCAGGCGCATGCGCAGGTCGCGCTGCCAGACCCGATCGCCGGCCAGCGCGCTGGCGCCGAGCGTGGCGTTGGCCTGGCCCAGGCGGGTGGATTGCCCGGCCGGCACCCGGTACCAGGCGCCCACGAACTGCTCCAGCGCCAACGGCACCTGGAAGTAGTCGGCCAGCACCCGCTGCATCAGCGCCGCCGACACCGGGCGTTGCCGCACCGCGCCGGCGTAGTAGGCAAAGGCCTGGTCGAACACGTCGCCGTGCCCGTCCACCAGCCGGTCGCGCAGTTCGTTCATGCCCATGCCGAACAGCGACATGATCAACGGCAGGAAGCGCTCGCGACGGTCGATTTCGTACTGCAGGGCCAGGCGGTGCTTCTTCCACGCCGCGTAATGCAGCGACACCGCACGCGTGGAGAAGATATCCAGGAACGCGCGTGCCGTGCGGTCGCGGTCGTACAGCTCACGGATCTGCAGGGTTTCGGTGTAATGCAGCGGCAACGCACCGGTGGTGCCCAGCAACCCCATGAAATACGGGGTCAGGTGCACCTCGGCCAGGGTTTCGTGCTCCAGCGCGTGGTCGATCGCCGCGGCGTCTTCCAGCTTGTCGCCCTTGAGCGAGTACGCCACGCATTCCGAGCTCAACTCGGTAGCCGGGAAGCCAAGCGACAACGGGTTGCGGAACCGTACCCGCATGGGCACGGCCTGACCTGCCTTCACGCCCTGGCGCTGGAACACCTGCTCCAACAACCGCGCCGCCTGGAAGAACTCGAAGCGGTGCGGTTCGGCGAGCAGTTGCTGGGCTACGCCAGGATCGATTCGCCGCTTCGCGCCGGGCATCGGACGATCTCCTCACCGCTGTCGCTGGAGACCAGCACCAGCCGGGTGAAACTGTTGGCATGCACGTACAGTGCAAAGAAGTGATCCATCACCTGGGCGAACGCGGCAATGCCGGCGCCCACGAAATGATTCTCGTTGATGGTCAGGCGGATCTCCAGCCCGCGTACGACCGAAGCAAACTGCTTGCCGGACATCCAGCTGGTGACCGGGTGCTGCTCCAATGCCAGGATGCCGTCGATCTGCCGGGCCGACACGTTGTTGCCGGACAGGTCGTACAGCCGCAGCATCTCCTTCAGCGCGGTCAGCCCGCTGCCGGTCAGCGACAGCTGGTTCAACGACAGGTGCGAAATCAGCCGCCACTGGGCGTTCTTGCCCTGGCGGAAGCGCAACGGCCGGGTCGGCTTGCGCAGCAGGCTGATCGCCCGCGCGGGCGTGCCGCCTTCCAGGGTGAGATCGCCGCCGGCCACGCCATGGGCCAAGTGGCTGGGCAGGTCGCGGTTGCTGCAGGTCAGCTCCAGGCTGACCGTGTCGGTCTGCGGCAGGGTCGGGTTGAAGGCCAGGTCGACGAAGCTGATCTCCGTTTCAAAGCCCGGGCTCTGCCGCGCGATGTCCTCGTCGCGGCGCGACACCCAGTACTGCCCGGTGCGATCCGGATCTTCGCCGTGATGCAGGGAGTAGAACGGGCGGAATGCCTGGATTACTTCGCCTTGCGGCGTCTGCCGGATGCGGTGCACCGAGTCGATCGAGTGCACCTCATAGGCAAACGCACGCCGCGCATCGGCCAGCACCGCGTAGCTGACCGTGCGATGGGTCACGCGGATCGGCTCGCCGGGCTGGGTGAACAGGTTGACGATCGGAGTGCAGCCCAGGCGCACGTTGCTGGCGCTCAGGTCTTCCAGGACCAGCTGGTTGCCACGCTCTGGGGCGCTGGCCTGCAGGATCAGGTGCAGGGTGAAGCTGCGGCTGGCGCCGGCGGTAACCGGCTTGAGCAGCAGGTCGACGAAGCCGAACTTTTCCGGGTAGGCAAACAGCTCGGTCAGCAGGCGATAGGCCGGGTGAGAGCGCGCGGGGAAGTCGACCAGCGATTCGTCCTCGCTGAAGCCGACCTGGCGCAGCGGCACCTCGTCCAGGCGGCGCCAGCGGCCGCTGTTGTCGGCCTCCACGTAGGCCACTTTGACCCCGAGCGCCAGCGCATCGCGCAGCGACGCACGCAGCGACGGCTCACCGTCCAGGAACAGGCGCAGGGCGTCGGTGCCCAGCGTGTCGAAGCTGGCCTGGTCGGACATCAGGCGGAAACTGAGCGACACCTGCGCGCCGCTGCCGGCCGGCAGGCTGGTGGCCATCGGTGCTTCGGCCACGCCGCGGTACACGGCGGACTGCACCGCGATCGGCGCAAGGACCACGTCGAAGGCGGTGCGGAAGCGGCATGACACACCGCGCACCGGGCGCGACTGCAGTGCCGTGCCGCGCGCCACGGTGATCGGCGCGCTCAACTTGGACGACACTCCGTCCATGTCGAAATGGGCGATCGAGCACGACGGGAACGGCCGCAGGTAGTGCGGATACAGCACGTCCAGCAGGGCGTCGGTGAATTCGGGGTAATCGTCTTCGATGCGCTTGGAGACGCGTGCACTGAGCAGCGCGAAGGCTTCGATCAGGCGCTCGACATGCGGGTCCTGGCTGCCTTCGGCATTGAGCTGGAGGCGACCGGCAATCTTGGGGTAGCGATCGGCGAACTCGCGGCCGTAGCGGCGCAGGTAAGCCAGTTCGCGTTCGTAATAGGGCAGCAGATCCTGCATGTCAGCTGGTCGCCTGCTGGCGACGGGTACGGCTGACCTGGTACTGCAGGGTCGACGGCTGCAACATCGCATCGAAGCTGACCGGCTCGCGGGCCGGCTCGAGGTCGAGCAATGCGTTGATGGTGAAGTGCAGGCCGCCACCGAACTGCGAGCCAACCTCCAGGCTGACCCCCACGTTCTTCAAACGGCGCTCATGCCGGGCCACGGCCTGCTCCAGCGAGCGGCAGATGGCGGCACGGTCATAGGCGTTGGCCAGGCTCATCGCGGAAAAATCCGCCAGCCCGTAGGTGAGCAGCGATTGCTTGCAGTTCGGGAATTCGGCCATGTCTTCTTCCTGGAACGCTGCACGGGAATTGAGCAGGCCTTCCAGGTCGCGGGCGATCGATTCCTTGTACTGGTCCAGCGATATGGACTTGAACACATGCCCTCCCCCATTGGACTTGGGGGCATCGTCGAACAGTTTCTCGAGCAAGCTGGGTTCGAGTCCCTTCATTGGTCATTCCGGTCTGTCTGCGTCCCTGCATCATGCAGAGGGGCAACACGCGCTGCGGCCGTTCCTGGCCACTCCCGATGTACTGCCTGGTGATTTCAGACTGCGATGGCGCGCAAGGCGCCATCGCAGCGACACTACATCAAACGGCGTAGTTCGGAATGTTCTTGGTTGCACTCCACTGCGCCACGGCCTTGCCACCAACGCCGCCTTCCGGCTTCTGCTGCTGGTAGGTCCACTTGATCGCACCAAAGCTCAACTGAATCACTTCCTGCGGCATCCCCTCGGAATCAACCGTGGTGGTGACGCGGTGAACCAGGACGTTCAGCAGCTCGACCGTGTAGTAATTGATCGCGTTGCCGTCCTTGTCAGCGCGCATGAATTCAATGCGAGCCTTCGGGAAGGTGGTGCCATTGCTGGCCGCCTGGTTCAGGGCAGTGGTGGCGAGATCGATCGTCTTGGTGATTTCGATCGGCGACAGATTCACACGAGCTGCGGTGGTGCCACCCGAGGTCGACGCGGTGGCCGAACGCGGCTGCAGCAGATCCTGCGAGAAGGACTGGATTTCAATCCAATCCTTGTGCTTGTCGTCGTGGGACTCGCCCTTGATGGTGTCGATAGAGAGGAAAGCGTGCTGCATATCTGGTCTCCTAAGTTCCGGTCTTCCGTGAGATTGGGTGCCGGGATCGCTCCCGGCGGTTCAGGGGGGTTTAACCCTCTTGGAAAAACGTCGCTGCAATCAGGGCATCCGCCCCTTGGCGCTACAGCAACATCAATGCGTTACGACTTTTTTGCAGTTGCCGGCAATTCGGCAACCAATCGCAACGAAACAGACAGCTCATCGAGCTGGAAATGCGGCCTGATGAAGGCCACAGCGCGGTAGACACCGGGTTTCCCCGGTACTTCCGAAACGTTCACAGCGGCTTCGCGCAGCGGGTACTGGGCCTTGGCTTCCTGCGAGGCGTTGTCATCCAGCAGTACGTACTGCGAGATCCAACGATTCAGGAACTCCTCGACGTTGCCCGCCGAAGCGAAGCTGCCAATCTTCTCGCGCATCATCGCCTTCAGGTAATGGGCGATACGCGAGACGGCGAACATGTACTGCAACTGGGCAGACAGGATCGCATTGGCATTGGCCGAATCAGTGTTGTACTTCTTCGGCTTCTGTGCCGACTGGGCGCCGAAGAACGCGGCGTAGTCGGTATTCTTGCAGTGGACCAGCGGAATGAAGCCGAGGTCACTGAGTTCTTTTTCGCGGCGGTCGGTGATCGCCACTTCGGTCGGGCACTTCAGTGCCACTTCACCGTCATCGGTGCGGAAGGTATGGGTGGGCAGGTCTTCGACCAGGCCACCGCCTTCGACGCCGCGGATGGCTGC
>NZ_QAIW01000044.1:0-8975 GCF_003061285.1 Stenotrophomonas sp. HMWF003
CCCGCCGCTGAGCCCGTAGCCGGGCAGGTCCGGCGCCAGCACCTCGTGCCCGGCCACCGCCAGGCGCTGGGCCAGCGGCGCGAACATCCGCCCGTAGCCGCCGGCACCGTGCACCAGGATGACGGTCAACCCGGCGTCGGGCGGGCCGTGGCGATCCAGGTGCAGCGGGCCGTCCGGGCCGTCGATCCGGCACATGCGGGGTGCCTGGACGCCGGCCACGGGGTCGAAAAAGTCTTGGTAGGCCTCGCTGAGGGGCGGGTAGGCGGCGGTGACGGGGTGGCGGTGCATCGGGGTAGTCTAGGCCCCACGTTCAGGCACGGCGCGCTGAACAGGTCCCACCGCCCGCTTGACCCCGACGCACCCGGTGCCGACCATACGCCGTTGATTGCGACATGGGCGGCCGCCCCTCTCTGGCACGTCCCCGCCCCCTGACGCCTTACCGGTGCCGGTTTCTGCCGTGCATCGCCCCCACTTTTCGGTTCCGGCCCTGCCGGAGGAAGACTGATGACCAAGATCGTGCTGGCAGCGCTGTTCATCGCCTGCGTGCTGTACATCCATTTCCGCGGTAAGGTGCGCGCGCGCTGGTCCCGGCAGCTGCTGGACCACTCCAGCTTCATGGCCCCCATCAACGTGATCATGTACATGTTCTCGAAGGTGCCGACCACGCCGTTCCTGGACCCGGGCAAGGAGTTTCCGCAGCTGGAGCCGCTGCGCCAGAACTGGCAGATGATCCGCGACGAGGCGCTGGCGCTGCGCGATGCGGACAAGATCGCCGCGTCCAGCACGTTCAACGATGCCGGCTTCAATTCGTTCTTCCGCCGCGGCTGGAAGCGCTTCTACCTGAAGTGGTACGGCCCGTCGCATCCGTCGGCCAAGGCCCTGTGCCCGAAGACCACCGCGCTGCTGGAGTCGCTGCCGGACGTGCGCGCGGCGATGTTCGCCCAGCTGCCCTCGGGCAGCGAACTGCGCCCGCACCGCGACCCGTTCGCCGGTTCGCTGCGCCTGCACCTGGGCCTGACCACGCCCAATGACGATGGCTGCTACATCGTGGTGGACGGCATCAAGAAGAGCTGGCGCGATGGCGAGTGGATGATGTTCGACGAGACCTACATCCACCACGCGCACAACGAGACACCCGATGACCGGGTGATCCTGTTCTGCGATATCGCCCGCCCGCTGCGCTTCGGCCTGCCGGGCCTGTTCAACCGCGCAGTGGCGTCCACGCTGCTGGCCGGTGGCGCCTCGCCGAACCTGCCGGGCGACCCCACCGGTGGGGTCAACAAGGCGTTTGGCGGCGTGTACAAGGTGCGGCTGAAAGCCAAGGCGCTGCGCGAGCGCAGCGTGGTGGCCTACCAGGTGATCAAGTGGGGCCTGGTGCTGGCGGTGATTGCCGGGATCTGGGCGATCTGAGGCCTTGGGTTCATGGGGTTGCCGGCCAGCGGCCGGCACTACCGGAAACGCAAAAAACCCGCGCTGTCGCCAGCGCGGGTTTTTTTGTTTGTCCGCCTGCATCGCGGTTACAGGGCGCACCGACCAATGGTCGGTGCCTACCTCTTCAACGCCGGCCCCCAACGATCAACGCCGGGCCCGAAGCCAACCGGTAGAGCCGACCGTTGGTCGGCTGACCGCGGCAGCAATCGGCTCCGGCGCTCGGCGCTTCAGCCCTTCAGGGCTGAAGCCACGAACGGCGGGGTCACCAGCACGCCGGTGTGCAGCGCGGCGGTGTAGTACAGCGTGTCGAACGACTTGGCGGCCGCATCGGCCTGGCGGAAGTCGAAGCTGCTCTCGCCCTTGCGGGCCAGGGTGACGCTCCACCAGCCGGTCGGGTAGCACGGCTGCGGGAACGGCAGGGTCTTGAACGAACCGAAGCCCGCCTTGCCCATCTCGGTGCGCATTTCGTTGATCAGGTCCAGCTGCATCAGCGGCGATTCGGACTGCTGCACCAGGATGCCGTCGTCCTTGAGCGCCTTGAAGCAGCTCTCGTAGAAGGCCTTGTTGAACAGGCCTTCGCCCGGGCCGACCGGGTCGGTGGAATCGACGATCACCACGTCCACGCTGCCGGCCGGGCAATTGGCCATGTAGGCCACGCCGTCGTCGAACATCAGTTCGGCGCGCGGGTCGTCGTTGGAATCGCACAGCTCCGGGAAGTGCTTGCGGGCCATCACGGTGACCTGCTCGTCGATGTCGCACTGGGTCACGCTCTCCACGCCCTTGTGCTTGAGCACTTCGCGCAGGGTGCCGCAGTCGCCGCCGCCGATGATCACCACGCGCTTGGGCGCGGCGTGGGTGAACAGCACCGGGTGGCTGATCATCTCGTGATAGAAGAAGTTGTCCTTGCTGGTCAGCATGATGGCGCCATCGATGGTCATCAGGTTGCCCCAGTCGGTGGTCGCGAAGATCTCGATCTTCTGGAACGGCGACTGCACTTCATCCAGCTTGCCGGTCAGGCGGTAGCCGATGGCCGAGCCGGTGCGCTCGAAGTGCTCGATGTACCAGTTGTTGTTGTCAGTCATGGAATAGCAGTCCTGTTCGGAAGGGTGTTGGAGCCGGGCTGGCGGCGGTGCCGCGTGGCGCAAGCCACGTCCGGACGGGTTGGCCCGTTCAGGTTTCAAGCCTGAGCACGGGCGCGGGCGCGCATGATAACGGAGCTGTCGCCACATAGGCGTTATCATGCACCCCCTTTTTTACCAACCAGGCCCACTGAAATGACCGATTGGTCCCTCGACCAAGCCCGCAAGACCTACTCGATTCCGCATTGGGCGGATGGTTACTTCGACGTGGATCAGGCAGGACACATGGTGGTGAGACCGACTGGCCAGGACGGCCCGGTGGTGTCCTTGCCCAAGATCGTGGACGCCGCCCGCGAGGCCGGCGCCAAGCTGCCGCTGCTGGTGCGCTTCCCGGACATCCTGGGCCAGCGCCTGGGCAAGCTGCAGGCCGCGTTCGCGCAGGCCCAGGCCGATTGGGAGTACCCGGGCGGCTACACCGCCGTGTACCCGATCAAGGTCAACCAGCACCGCGGCGTGGCCGGCACCCTGGCCAGCCACCACGGCGAGGGCTTCGGCCTGGAAGCGGGCAGCAAGCCCGAGCTGATGGCCGTGCTGGCGCTGTCGCGCCCGGGCGGGCTGATTGTCTGCAACGGCTACAAGGACCGCGAGTACATCCGCCTGGCCCTGATCGGCCGCAAGCTGGGCCTGCAGACCTTCATCGTCATCGAAAAGCCGTCCGAGCTGAAGCTGGTGCTGGAGGAATCCAAGGCGCTGGACGTGAAGCCGGGCCTGGGCGTGCGCATGCGCCTGGCCTCGCTGGGCGCGGGCAAGTGGCAGAACAGCGGCGGCGACAAGGCCAAGTTCGGCCTTTCCCCGCGCCAGCTGCTGGACCTGTGGAAGTCGCTGCGCGATACCGAGTATGCCGACTGCCTGAGCCTGCTGCATTTCCATATGGGCTCGCAGATCTCCAACGTGCGCGACATCGCCAACGGCATGCGCGAAGCCACCCGCTACTTCGTGGAACTGTCGCGCCTGGGCGCGAAGATCACCCACGTGGACGTGGGCGGCGGCCTGGGCGTGGATTACGAAGGCACCCGCTCGCGCAGCTTCTGCTCGATCAACTACGGGCTGAACTCGTACGCCAGCAACATCGTGCAGCCGCTGGCCAATGCCTGCGAAGAGCACGGCCTGACCCCGCCGCGCATCGTTACCGAGTGCGGCCGCGCGATGACCGCGCACCACGCGGTGCTGATTGCCAACGTGTCCGAGGTGGAAGAGGCGCAGGAAGGCCGCGTGCCGGACCAGCACGACGACGAGCCGGCGGCGATCCGCCACCTGCGCGAGATCCACGACGAACTGGACGTGCGCCCGGCGGTGGAGCTGTTCCAGGAAGCGCAGCACTTCCATGCCGAAGGCCTGTCCAGCTATGCGCTGGGCCAGATCGACCTGCCGCAGCGGGCGCGCATCGATGACCTGTTCTACGCCATCGCCCATGCGGTGCGTGCGCGCCTGAGCTACGACGAGAAGAGCCATCGCCCGGCGCTGGACGAGTTGAACGAACGCCTGGTGGACAAGTACTTCGTCAACTTCAGTGTGTTCGAGTCGATTCCCGATGCGTGGGCGATCGACCAGGTGTTCCCGATCGTGCCGATCGAGCGCCTGAACGAGCAGCCGCAGCGTCGCGGCATCATTGCCGACATGACCTGCGATTCCGATGGCATGGTCAAGACCTACGTCGAGAACGAGAGCCTGGACAGCTCGCTGCCGCTGCACGCGCTGAACCCGGGCGAGAGCTACCGCATCGCGTTCTTCATGGTGGGCGCGTACCAGGAAATCCTGGGCGACATCCACAACCTGTTCGGCGACACCGACGCGGTGGAAGTGCTGGCCGACGCCGATGGCTACGCGATCACCCAGCAGCGCCGCGGTGATACCACCGATGTGATGCTGGACTACGTGGGCTACAGCCTGGCCGACCTGCGGGCCAGCTATGCCGAACGCGTGGCGGCGGCGAAGCTGTCGCCGGCGCGTGCACAGGAACTGTCCGACGCGCTGGAAGCGGGTCTGACCGGGTACACCTACCTGTCCGACGAGCCTCTGGTCTGAGCCGACGGTGACGGGTGCTGGTCTTCGGGCCACACCCGTTCACGTAACGCCGGGCGCTGCCCGGCGGTCATTGCAAGGCACCCCACACCCCATGAGCGCGCGCGCCATCTTCCACCTCGTCCTGCATGCCGCCGTGCCGGCGTTGCTGGCGTGGATGTTCTGGCGCAAGCGCTTCCTGTCGGCGTGGGCGCTGCTGTTGCTGGGGTGGATCATCGACCTGGACCACCTGCTGGCCGACCCGATCTACGCCCCGAACCGCTGCAGCATCGGCTTCCATCCCCTGCATACCGCGCCGGCGATTGCGGTGTATGCGGGCCTGTGCGTGCCGAAGAAAACCCGGCTGTTCGGCATCGGCCTGATGATCCACATCGTGCTCGACGCCATCGATTGCTGGTGGATGCACCAGGCCCGTTGAAATACACCCCGGGGTAGAGCCGACCGTTGGTCGGCTGCCGCACACGTCGGCGCGTTCGGGTGTCCGCGAAACGCAGCCGACCAACGGTCGGCTCTACGAGCGGTGCGCGATTTCCTCCCTGGGGTAGAGCCGACCGTTGGTCGGCTGCCGCACACACCGGCGCGTCCGGTTGTCCACAAAACGCAGCCGACCAACGGTCGGCGCCACCCGGCTGCGGGTCAGCCCGCCGGCAACGTCAACGTCGCCCTCAACCCGGGGTGCGTATTGGCTAGCACCAAGCTGCCACCGTAACTCTCGGCGATGTCGGCCACGATCGCCAGGCCCAGGCCGCTGCCGGCCGCGCGCTGGTCCAGTCGCACGCCACGCTCGAGCACGCGCTGCAGCTCCGCGTCGGGCAAGCCCGGGCCATCGTCCTCCACGCGGAGGTGCAGTTTGTTGCCCTCGTGGCGCACGCTGACACGCACCCTATGCGCGGCCCACTTGCCGGCATTGTCGAGCAGGTTGCCGAGCATTTCCTCCAGGTCTTCGCGTGCCCCGGCAAACAGCCCCTGCGCATCCGGGTCCTGGTCGAACACCAGCCCGCGCTCGTTGTGCACGCGCTGCATCAAACTGCACAGCGCGCCCATGACCGGCGCCACCACGGTGCGCTGCTGGCTGTCGGCGCCGATCCCGGCGGCCAGGTAGCGCTCGATGCTGGCCTGCATGCGCGCGGTTTCGCTGCGCAGGGTCTGGCGCCAGTCGCTGCCATCGCCCTCGGCTTCGGTCATCAGCACCGTCAGCGGCGTCTTCAAGGCATGTGCGAGGTCCTCGGCACTGCGGCGCGCACGCACCACCATGCGCTGATGGTGGTCCAGCAGGTCGTTGAGCTGCACCGCCAGGGGCGCCACTTCCTTGACCAGCCCCTGCTGCGGAAAGCGCACGTTCTCGCCGTTGCGGACCTGGCCGGCGATGCGGCTCAGTTCGGCCAGCGGGCGCAGGCCGTAATGCACCTGGGTGACCAGCACCGCGAACCACAGGGCCACCAGCACGGCCAGCGCCAGGGCCGTGCGCTGGCGGAACGCGCTGACCTGGGCGTCCAGATCGCTGCGGTCGGTGGCCACCACCACGCGCAGCGGCGTGGGCACCCGCGGCAACGTGACCTGCTGGGCCAGCGCACGCAGCGGGGCCTGCAGCGGGCCGGTCGTGTCGAAGGCCTGCGCCGGCCCGGTGCGCAGCGTCGCCGGGGTGGACAGGGTTTCATCCCACAACGAGCGCGATTGGCCCAGTGGCTGGCCCTGGGCGTCCTGCACCTGCCAGTAGGTCCCGGAAAACACCCGCTGGTAGCGTTCGTCGAACAGTTCGCGGCGCAGCTGCAGGCGGCCCTGCGCATCGCTTTCGGCCAGCGCCAGCACGGCGATCAGTTCGTTGCCCAGGCGCTGGTCCAGTGCGTTGCGTGCCGAACGCTCGTACATCGCCCCCAGCCACCACGTGGCCAGCGCCGACACCAGCACCAGGCCCACGCCACCGGCGAGCAGCAGGCGGGTACGCAGCGAACCGGTGTTCATGGCTGCGCCGACAGGCGGAAGCCCTGCCCGCGATGGGTATGGATGAGGTCGCTGCCCAGCTTGCGGCGGATCCGTCCGATCAGCACGTCCAGCGTGTTGGAATCGGGGTCGAAGCCGGCCTCGTACACGTGTTCGCCCAGCCGCGAGCGGCTGATCACCACGTCGGGATGGTGCAGGAAGTAGCTCAGGATGCGCTGCTCCTGCGGGCTCAGGTGCAGCAGTTCGCCGTCCAGCTCGAAGCGGCCGGCGTTGACGTCCAGCAGCAGCGGCCCGCACTGCAGGCGCGGGCTGGCGTGGCCGGCGCTGCGCCGGATCAGCGCGCGCAGGCGCAGTAGCAGCTCTTCGGGCTGGAACGGTTTGGTCAGGTAGTCGTCGGCGCCGGCGTCGAAGCCGGCCAGCTTGTCGTGCCAGCGGGCGCGGGCGGTCAGCACCAGCACCGGGAAGCCGCGCCCGGCCTGGCGCCAGCGCTCGATGATGCTCAGGCCATCCAGCCCGGGCAGGCCCAGGTCGACCACCGCCGCGGCGATGTCCTCGATCTGGCCCAGCTCTTCGGCCTGGCGGCCCTCGGCGCTGTGCAGCACCAGGTAGCCGGCTTCTTCCAGCAGGGCCTGCAGCCGGTTGGCCAGCAGGGCATCGTCCTCGGCAAGCAGGATGCGCATCAATCTTCTTCCATCTTCAACAGGCGCCCGGTAGCGGCATCGTAATCCAGCTCCATCACCACCCCGTTGGCGCCGAGGATCTCGATCTCGTACTTGCCGTCGTCCAGCTCCACTTCCACCAGCGTGCCGGGGTAGCGGCGCAGGGCGTCGGCCACCACCTGCTGCAGCGGCACCAGCCGGCCCTGGCGCACGGCCTGGCGCACCGCCTCCTGCTGGCGGCTGCCGCCCTCGTGCACGCGCACGGGCTCCTGCGGGCTCAAGGCCAGCAGCACGGGCAACAACAGGGACGCGGCAAAAGGCATGCCTACGGTATACGCGGTGTGTCTAAACATTGCCTAACAGCCGGGCTCATGGTCCGCTTAAGTGCGCTTGCCAGACTGGCGGTGCCGGAATCGACCGGCCCCTTCTGGAGACCCCCATGAACAAGCTGATCCTGGCCGCCGCCCTTGCCACCGCACTGGTGTCCACCCCGGCCTTCGCCGCCGACCTGAGCGCTGCCGACGTGCAGGCCAAGCTGCGCGCCGCCGGTTACACCCAGGTGCACGAGCTGGAACGCGACGATGGCCTGTGGGAAGCAGACGTCACCCGTGCCGATGGCAGCTTCGAAGAAGTGATCGTGGACCCGGCCACCGGCGAGATCTTCGACCCCCGCAGCCCCCGCGCCCTGCTCGATGCCGGGCAGATCCTTGCCGTGGCCCAGAAGGCCGGCTTCCGCCAGGTGGAGTCGTTCGAACGCGACGGTGCCACCTGGAAGCTGGAGGCCCGCAACGCGCGCAACCAGCGCGTGGAAGTGCGCATGAGCGGCCACGACGGGCGCGTGTTGTCGAGCAAGCGCGAAGGCTGGTGGGACTGAGCACTGCAGCGCGCATGACGCGGATGCAGAAACGGCCGGGGAGCCCGGCCGTTTCGCTGTGGTGGTGCTACCTCACCAGCCGTACGGCGGCGGGTAATCCCAGTACCCCGGGCCGGGGCCGTAGCCATAACCGCCATACCCACCGTAGGGGCCGAAGCCCGGACCCTTGCCCTCGCTGACGCGGATGTTCACGTTGACGTTGTGGGTCTTGCCTTCGTCGGTGGTGTAGTTCTTGTTGAGGTTCAACTCGGCCGCGTTGTAGTGCGTATTGCCGAAGTTCTTGGCGTAGCCGATGCCGGTGGTGATGCTGCCGTTGACCCGCAGCTTGTCGTCGGTGACATCGGCGATGCCGTTGGCCGCACCCCGGTCGCTCCGGCGGCGGCCGCTCTTGTCGCCGTAGAAGGTGCCGGGCGGGTCGCCGCGCAGCGACCCGTCGCCCAGGTACTGCATGGGCGCCTGCGGGACCGCCAGGTTGAGACCGGTCGCCGACTGCGGGCCGGTGGCCCCTGCCGCGGACTGGGCCAGGGCAACCCCGGGGGCAAGCAGGCACAGCAGCAGCGAAAGCGAGCGGATCATGATGGGCTCCGGAACGGACGGGCGGCACGCAGGCCGCCGACAGCGCTGACGCTATCACCGGCTGCTTGAACGATGCCTGTCATGGCAGCGCCTCCCGGGGAACTTTACTCCAGCCGCTCAAACCCGAACAGCGCGGCCAGCGGGTGCCTGCGGCGTTCGATGCGGGCGCGCAGCAGGCCGGCGCCGATCATCGAATAGGTGATGCCGTTGCCGCCGTAGGCCATGCCGAACAGGACCCGCGGGCCCCATTGCTTGTGGGGGCCGAAGAAGGGCAGGCCGTCGGCGGTTTCGGCAAAGGTGCCGGCCCAGGAGAAGGCCGGCTGCAGCGGCAGG
>NZ_QAIW01000425.1:0-1297 GCF_003061285.1 Stenotrophomonas sp. HMWF003
CGCTGGCCCAGCGCCTGGCGGTGGCCGGGCACGAGGTGCTGGCGCCGGACCTGCCCGGCTACGGGCTCAGCGGCGGGCCGTGGACACAGGTGGACTACGCCGCGTGGAAACGCACGCTGCTGGCGTTGATCGAGGCCGAGCATGCGCGGCGACCGCGTCCCATCGTGCTGCTGGGTGCCAGCATCGGTGGCTACCTGGCCTATCTGGTGGCTGCCGAATCGCCCTGGGTGCACGGCCTGGCCGTGACCACCCTGGCCGATCCGCGCGACCCGCTCGTGCAGGCCGCGCTGGTGCGCCACCCTTGGATGCGCGCCCTGCTGCCGGCCCTGCGCCCGTTGAGCCGGCTGACCCGTGGGCTGCGCCTGCCGGTGCGCTGGTTCACCCACATGGACCGCATGTCACGCGATCCCGCCCTGACCGCGCTGGTCTGCCGCGACCCGCTCGGCGGCGGCAACCGGGTCCCGTTGGGCCTGCTCGCGTCCCTCTTCGACACCGCCCCGGCCGTGGAGCCGGAGCAGTTCGACCGCTGCCCGGTACTGATGGTCCACCCCGCCTGCGATGCCTGGACACCCGTGGCGATCAGCGACCGCTTCTTCGACCGACTGGCCGCACCCCGCGAGCGGGTGCTGCTGGACCAGTGCGGTCATTTCCCGATCGAGTCCCCCGGCGTTGACCAGCTGCGCCACGCACTGCTGGCGTTCCTTGAACGCATTGCCCAGCCGGGTGTTTCGCAAGCGCTTGATCAATAACGAATTTCTATCGAGTGATACAAAATTGTCCGCTTCTGCGTGACGAACTGTTCCACCCCCGGCTACGACATTTCTCCGACATTCTCTGGATTGGTGTACTGGTGAGTATTAAAATTAACGAAATCTTGATACCCACCCCTCCCCAGTAGCAGCACCGGTACGCCTGACGCTTTGCGCCGACCACCGGGTCGCCCAAAGAACGCCATGAATACTCCTGTTGCTTCGTGTGTCGGCACCGACACCGCCCCGGCCGAGCTGCTCAAGCGCGGCGAACGCCTCCTTGAACCCGACGTCTACCGCACCTGCCTCAACGGCCAGCAGGCCGTGGTCAAGGACTACACCCGTTACCGCGGCACGCCGCTGTCGCCGGTGGCCCGCCTGCTGGTGCGCCGCGAGGCCCGCATCCTGCAGCGCCTGAGCGGCTGGAAGCATGCCCCGGCCCTGCTGGGCACCATCGGCGGGCTGGCGCTGGGCATGGAGTTCATCCCCGGCCAGACCCTGAGCGCGGCCCAGTCGGTGGGCGTGGAGGTGTTCGAGCAGCTGCAGTA
>NZ_QAIW01000425.1:1311-3265 GCF_003061285.1 Stenotrophomonas sp. HMWF003
GGCATCACCCACAACGACCTGCATGGCACCAACGTGATGGTCAGCGGCGGCGTGCCGGTACTGGTGGACTTCACCTCGGCCTGGCGCAGCCCGCGCTGGCTGCCGGTACACCCGGTGTCGCGCCAGCTCCGCCGCAGCGACATGAAGAACCTGCTGAAGATGCGCCAGCGCCTGACCGGCCTGACGCCCACCCCGACGCAGGCGGCGCTGGTGGCCGACCCGCGCTGGGTGGCCAGCCTGCGCGTGGGCTGGAAGCGCTTCTACCGCTGGTTCAAGGGCCACGCGTAACCCCGCCGCTGTGTCCCGCAGGCCGGGCGCGCTGCCCGGCCATGCCAACCCGACCCGCATACAGCGCAACGCAGTGCCGGGCTCTGCCCGGCAAACCAACTTACAGCGCGTCGGCGTCCAGCTCACCGGTGCGGATGCGCACCACGCTGCCCAGGTCGTACACGAACACCTTGCCGTCGCCGATCTTGCCGGTGCCGGCGGCCTTCACGATGGCCTCCACCACTTCCTCGACCTGGCCGTCGGTGACCGCCACCTCGATCTTCACCTTGGGCAGGAAGTCCACCACGTACTCCGCGCCGCGGTACAGCTCGGTATGTCCCTTCTGGCGCCCGAAGCCTTTCACCTCGGTGACCGTGATCCCGGTGACGCCGCGCTCGGCCAGTGCTTCGCGCACGTCGTCGAGCTTGAACGGCTTGAGCACCGCCATGACCATCTTCATTCTGCTTGGCTCCTGTATTCCGGCGAGCGAGGATAACGCCTGTCCCCCGGTGAACGCGATGCGCGCGGTCAGTGCCGGCGCGGGCGTGGCGGACTATCCTTAGCGTATACCCTGCGGAGCAGTAGCATGATCGACCTCAACCACCTTGATGACCTGGCCCGTCGCCTGAGCGACATGGTCCCGCCGGGCCTGCGCCAGTCGCGCGAGGAACTGCAGGCCACCTTCAAGACCGCGCTGCAGGCCGGGCTGGGCAAGCTGGACCTGGTCACCCGCGAAGAATTCGACGTACAGCGCGCGGTGCTGCTCAAGACCCGCGAGAAGCTGGAGGCGCTGGAGAAGACCGTGGCCGAGCTGGAAGCGCGCGGGAACGACACGCCGGCACTGTAAGACAGGGTGGCGGGCGGCGCCCGCCCACTACGTGACGACAAGGAATTCGCATGTCTGAACAAGGATCGCAGATGCTGCTGGTGGCCGGCGCCAGCATTGCCGCGGTGATCATCGCGCTGTGCCTGCTGCGCCTCGTGCGCACCGACGACGCGGGCCTGCGCAAGGTCTACCGCGTCGTGTTCTCCGCACTTGCCGCGCTGCTTGCACCCACCCTGGTGGCCGCAGGCCATGGCGTGCTGCCCATTCCGTTCGTCGCCGGCATCCCCATCCTCGCCTACAACCTGGTGGCGTTTGCCGACATGGAGGTCTACTGGCTGGGCCTGCTGGGTCTTGGTGCCGGGCAAGGCACCGGCAATGCGGTGGTGTTCACCCTGCCCAGCCTGCTGGTCTTCACCGCCGTCCTGTTTTCGCCGTGGTCGCGCGCGCGGCTGCGCACCCCCGGCGCGCCGTCAGACGTGCCCCGCTAGCACGAACCGCTCGATCGCCAGCGCCACGCCGTCCTCGGCATTGGTCGCGGTCTCGAAGCGCGCCGTCTGCTTCACCACCTCGATCGCGTTGCCCATCGCCACGCTGGTGCCGGCGAACTGCAGCATGGTCAGGTCGTTCTCCTGATCGCCGAGTGCCATCACGTTGGCCGCGTCCACGCCGAGGTGCTCGGCCAGTTTCTGCAGGCTTGCGCCCTTGCCCGCCCGGTGGTCGAACACTTCCAGGAAAAACGGCGCACTCTTGAGCACCGCGAAACGATCGGTCAGTTCCAGTGGCAGGCGCGCGATCGCCGCGTCCAGCACGTGCGGCTCGTCGATCATCATCAGCTTGATGAACTGCATCGCCGGGTCCATG
>NZ_QAIW01000426.1:0-1165 GCF_003061285.1 Stenotrophomonas sp. HMWF003
CCGCGGCATGGATGCCGCGGCCAAGCCCCCAGGGACGGGTTTACGGCGTCCCCCGCAACCGGACCCACCCCGCCGTCCCACGGATGGCAAGCTTCTGACGTTGCCGTTGCAGTTGCAGTTGCAGTTGCAGTTGCGGTTGCCGTGGCGGTAGCGGGCGCAGGGCGGCAGCCCTGCAAACAACACCTCACCTACCGCGTCTGCCCTTCCCCGCGCACCACGAACCGTTCGACCGTGAGCGCCTCCAGGCCCATCGGGCCGTAGGCGTGCAGGCGTGTGGTCGAAATGCCGATCTCCGCGCCCAGGCCCAGTTCGCCGCCGTCGGAGAACCGCGACGATGCGTTGACCATCACCACCGCCGAGCGCAAGGCGTGCACGAACTGTTCGGCCGCCTGTGCATCCTCGGTGGCGATCACCTCGGTGTGGTCCGAGCTGTACTGCTGGATATGGGCCAGCGCCTGGTCGAGGTCATCGACCACGCGCACGGCGATGATCAGGTCCAGGTATTCGGCAGCGTAGTCGGCCTCGCTAGCCGGCTGTGCATCGGTGAGCCACTGGCGCGCACGGTCATCGGCGCGCAGCTGCACCCCGCGTGCGCGCAGTGCCGTGTCGGCCAGCGGTAGGAAGGTGGCCGCTATGTCGGCATGCACCAGCAGCGTTTCCAGCGAGTTGCAGGCCGACGGCCGGCTGCACTTGCCGTCCACCAGCAGCGCCAGTGCCCGTTCGAGGTTCGCCGCGCGGTCCACGTACAGGTGGCACACGCCCTTGTAATGCTTGATCACCGGCACCCGCGCATGCTCGGCCACGAAGCGGATCAGGCCTTCGCCGCCGCGCGGGATCGCCAGGTCGACCAGGTCGTTGAGCTGCAGCAGTTCCAGCATGGTCTCGCGGCGCAGGTCCTCGACCAGCGTCAACGCCGCGTCGGCCACGCCTGCCTCGCGCAGCGCGCGCTTGAGCGCGGCGGCAATGGCGGTGTTGGAGTGGATGGCTTCCGAGCCACCGCGCAGGATCACCCCGTTGCCCGCCTTGATGCACAGCGCGGCAGCATCGGCGGTCACGTTCGGGCGGGCTTCGTAGATCATCACGATCACACCCAGCGGCACGCGCACTTTCTGCACGCGGATGCCGTTGGGGCGCACGTCGTCACGGGTGACCAGGCCCACCGGAT
>NZ_QAIW01000426.1:1175-3263 GCF_003061285.1 Stenotrophomonas sp. HMWF003
GGCCACTTCCCGCAATGCCGCGGCGATGCCGGCCAGGCGCGTGGCGTCCAGCGCCAGGCGGTCGAGCATGGCGCTGCCGGTGCCTTTGTCGCGCGCGGCGGCCAGGTCGCGCGCGTTGGCCGCCAGGATGGGCGCGGCATCGGCCTCCAGCGCGGCCGCCATGGCGTCCAGCAGCGCGGCCTTGGCGCTGGACGACAGCTGCGCCAGCTGCTGCGCCGCGGTGCGGCAGGCCAGCGCCTGGGCGCGGATGTCGGTGGGGGGGCTGGCAACCATCTCAATATCCTCTGAAGTACAGGGTAGAGCCACGCCATGCGTGGCTGCGGGATGTCAAACGGGCCCAGGCTGCGCAGCCCTGCCTGGCGTGGCTCTACCGTGGATGTTCTTGCGCGTTACAGCACCACCAGGTCATCGCGGTGGATCACGTTGCCACCGTAGTTGTAACCGAGCACGCGCTCGATGTCGCGCGAGTGGTGGCCGGCGATGCGGCGGATGTCACTGGCCGAGTACTGGCTGACGCCGCGCGCCAGGCATACCTCGCCCTGCTCATTCCGCAGGCGCACTTCGATCATGTCGCCACGGCGGAAATCGCCGTCGGCACCGCGCACGCCACCGGGCAGCAGCGAGGCGCCCTTGTCGCGCAGCGCGGCGGCCGCACCGTCGTCGATGAGGATCGCCCCGGGTTCCAGCGGGGCATGCCGCAGCCAGTACTTGCGGGCGGCCACACGGGTCTGCCCGGCGTGTATGCGGGTGCCGAACAGCCGGCCCTGGGCCAGTGCGCGCACCACGTCGCTGTCGCGGCCATTGAACAGGCAGGTGTCGATGCCGACCCGCCCGGCCTTGGCTGCCGCTTCGAGCTTGGTATGCATGCCGCCAGTACCGGCCCCGCTGCCGGCGCCGCCGGCCATGGCCAGCACCTCGCCGGTGAGCTCGGGCACGTCGTGGATCGGGCGGGCCTGCGGGTTACGGCGCGGGTCGGCGCTGTACAGGCCATCGATGTCGGTGGCAATGAACAGCACGTCGGCATCGATCAGCGCCGCAACCGTGGCGGCCAGGTTGTCGTTGTCGCCCAGCTTGAGCTCGTCCACCGACACGGTGTCGTTTTCGTTCACCACCGGCAACGCGCCCAGGCGCAGCAGCTCGTTGAGGGTGGCGCGTGCGTTGAGGTAGCGGCGGCGGTTGCGCAGGTCGTCGTGGGTGAGCAGCACCTGCGCCACCGGGCGCTCGAAGAAGCGCTGCCACAGGCCGATCAGCTGCGCCTGGCCGAGCGCGGCCAGCGCCTGGCGCGCGGCCATCGCCGCACCGGCTTCGAGCGCGCGCGGCACGATCGCGCGGCCCGCGGCCACCGCGCCGGACGACACGATCACCACCTCGCGCCCGGCCAGTACGTTGGCCGAGACGAACTGGGCCAGGCCCAGCGCATGACGCGGCGACAGCCCGCCGCCATCGGCAGCCAGCAGGCTGCTGCCGACCTTGAGCACGGCGCGCTTCCACGGCGGCAGGGTCTGTTCGGGAAACGGCGAGTGCACGGTCGGGCTCATCACGGGTGCATGCCTCAGCGGGTGGCCCATTCGTGGATGCTGGCGGTGGCACTGCCGTGCACCAGCAGCGGATCGGTGTCCACCAGCGCCTGCGCGGCAGCGAGGTCGGCCATGTCCTGCAGCACATAGGCGCCCCCGCTCTTGTCGGTGAAGCCGCCGGTGAGCAGCAGCTGGCCGCGCGCGCGCACGTCATCGAGGAAGCGGGCGTGCTCGGCGCCGACCTCGTCGCGGAATGCCGGGGTGCGGGTGACCAGTACCAGGTAGCAGATGTTCATCGGGTGTCCCTTCGGGTTGCCGGGCAGCGCCGGGCAGTACAGTTGCAAAAACGGCGACCTCGCGGCCGCCGTCCTGATCACACCAGCGCGGCCCAGCGGGCGCGCAGTTCGTCCAGCCGCAGGTCGGCGGCCGCGCCGGGCGACACGCGCGCGGCCAGGCTGCCTTCGGGCGTACGCCCCTGCCCTGCACTGTCGGCCCCGGCCGCAGCAGCCTTGTAGGCTTCGCGGAACGGAACGCCGGCCACGGCCGCTTCAACCGCCACGTCGGTGGCATA
>NZ_QAIW01000426.1:3291-3837 GCF_003061285.1 Stenotrophomonas sp. HMWF003
ATTCCAGGTTGGCCAGCAACGCCGGCAGCAGTTCCAGCGCGGCCAGGCCACGGCCGAAGCCGTGGAAGATGGCGCCCTTGCTGCTCTGCAGGTCGCGGTGGTAGCCGGACGGCAGCGACAGCAGCTGCTCGATCTCGGTACGGGCGGCCGCCACGCTGGCGTGGGTGGCGCGCATCAGTTCGATCACGTCCGGGTTGCGCTTGTTGGGCATGATCGAGCTGCCGGTGGTGTACTGCGCCGGCAGCGCCACGAAGCCGAATTCGCCGCTGGTGAACAGCGACAGGTCCCAGGCGATGCGGCGCAGGTCCAGGGTGGCCCCGCCCAGCGCTTCCAGCGCGGCCAGTTCGAACTTGCCGCGCGACAGCTGCGCGTAGATCGGCGACACCTGCATGCGCGCAAAGCCGAGCGCGGCGGTAGTGTGGGCGCGGTCCAGCGGCAGGTTCACGCCGTACCCGGCGGCGGTGCCGAGCGGGTTGGCGTCGATCAGCGCGAAGGTGTCGTGGGCGCGGATCGCGTTGTCGATGAAGGCCTCGGCCCAGCCGGCCC
>NZ_QAIW01000426.1:3861-7848 GCF_003061285.1 Stenotrophomonas sp. HMWF003
GCGCCACCTTGGCGATCTCCCGGCTCAGGCCGGCCACGTGCAGCAGCTTGTCCTTCAACCACAGGCGGGTCGCCACCAGGATCTGGTCGTTGCGGCTGCGGCCAGTGTGGATCTTGCGGCCGGCATCGCCCAGGCGCTCGGTCAGGCGGGCTTCGATCGCCGAATGGCAATCCTCGAAGCGCTCATCCAGCACGAAGGCACCGCTGCGGAAATCGGCGCCCAGCACGTCCAGCTCGCGCAGCAGGCCATCCAGCTCGTCGCCGGACAGGATGCCGATGTGCTGCAGGCCCTGCGCGTGCGCCTTGCTGGCGGCCACGTCATACAGGAAGAACTCGCGATCCAGGATCACGTCATCGCCCGCCAGGAAGGTCTGGATCTTGGCGTCGACGGCGACGCCCGGCTTCTGCCACAGAAGGTCTGCCATGTCTTGCTCCGTTGGCGGAATCGCTCCGCCGGGTTGTGCGCGCACCGCTGCCGGTGCGCGCCGGAAAGGGTTCAGTGCGGGATCGCGGCCAGTTCGTCCAGGCCCAGCGCCAGGTTGAGGTTCTGGATGGCCTGGGTGGCCGCGCCCTTGAGCAGGTTGTCCAGGGTGGCGACAACCACGACCCGCTTCCCGCCCGGGGCCACGTCGAAGCCCCCGATCTGCACGCCATGGCGGCCGGCGATCTGGCTGACCCACGGCGCCTCGTCGATCACCTCGATCAGCGCTTCGTTGGCGTAGTACTGCCGGTACTGCGCGATCACGTCCTCGCGCTTGACCGGGGTGTTCAGCCACAGGTTGACGGTCATGGTGATGCCGCGGAAATGCGGTGCCACGTGCGGCATGAACTCCACCGGCACGCGCAGGTGCGCGGTGACTTCGCGCTCGTGCATGTGGTTGGTGAGCGCGTACGGCATCAGGTTGTCGCGCAGCAGTTCCGGGTTGTTCTTGTCCGACGGGGTGGTGCCGGCGCCCGAATACCCGGACACGCCGAAGCACTGCGGCGGGCCGGCCAGCTGAGTCAGCAACGGGCTGATCGCCAGCTGCATCGCGGTGGCGTAGCAGCCCGGGTTGCTGATGTGCTTCTGGCCCAGGTAGTCGCCCCGGGTCAATTCGGGCAGGCCGTAGTACCAGCTCGGCTCGAAGCGATGGTCGGCCGACAGGTCCACGATCACCGTGTCCGGCCGGGCCGCGTCCAGCGCGGTGACGAACGGCGCGGCCAGCCCGTTGGGCAGCGCCAGGATCACTGCGTCCATGCCCTTGGCGGCGACCGCGTCGGCATCGAGGTTCTCGAAGTGCAGGTCACCGTGCCAGTCGGCGTGGTGATCGCTCACCCGCTGCCCGGCCAGCTCGCGCGAGGACACAAAGCCCAGCTGCAGGTTCGGGTGCGCGGCAATCAGCTTGATCAGCTCGGCGCCGGTGTGGCCACGGGCGCCGACGATGCCGACGGTGTACGAGGGGGAACTGCTCATGCGTGTGCGTCCAGGCGGTGCTGCAGGTGGCGCTTCACGCCCTGCCATTCCGCGTCGATGATGGAGAAGATGACGGTGTCGCGCGGGGTGCCGTCGGGATGGCGCTTGTGGTTGCGCAGCACGCCGTCCTGCTTGGCGCCCAGCCGCGCGATCGCGGTGCGCGAGGCGAAGTTGAACCAGCTGGTTTCAAACACCACGCTCAGGCACGCCAGCCGTTCGAAGGCATGGGTGAGCAGCATCAGCTTGGTCTCGGTGTTGATGCCGGTGCGCTGCGCGTCCTGACCGTACCAGGTGTAGCCGATGCTCAGGCGCGGCACCTCTTCTTCCATCGCGTAGTAGCGGGTGGTGCCCACGACCTCATCGGCCGCGTTGAGCACCACGAACGGCAGCACCTTGCCGTCGGCCTGGGCCTGCAGCGCGGCCTGCACGTAGCCGGTCATGGTCTTGGCGCTGGGCACCTGGGTGTACCAGAGATTGGACAGCGTACCGTCGCCCAGCGCGCCGCGCAGACCGTCGATGTGCGCCATCTGCAGCGGCTCCAGCCTGGCGTGGGTGCCGGCCAGCGTGGGCACCTTGGTCCAATCGGCGTGATTCATCGGGTTCAGCCCTCCAGGCTCGGGGTGCGCAGGGCGCAGTGTTCAACGTAGGTACGGATGCGCTCGAAGCCGTCGGCGCCAAACCAGAACACCTTCCAGGTGCCCTGCTTGTAGCAGCCATCGGACTCGGCGTAGTAGAAGTGGTTGATCGGGTTGCCGTTGCGCGAGCGCCAGAACAGCTGCGGGGTTTCCTCCAGCATCACGTTCCACACCGCGCGGCCCAGGCCTTCACCCTGCGCGTCGTCGAGCACCGCGAACTTGTCCAGGTACACACCTTCGGCCTCGTCGGTGAGGATCACCGCGGCGCGGTAGTTCTCGCTGACATAGGCGCGCAGCAGCTTGGTCTTTTCAAAGTAATCCGGCACCAGGGTGCGGCCGAAGCTGGATTCGATCAGGCCTTTCAGGCGCGGCAGGTCCAGTGCGTCCCACGACGTGGCGCGCAGCACCTTTTCGCCCTTGCGCACCAGCGTGCCCGAACCCTTGTGGGTGAACAGTTCCTTGGCCAGGTCCGACGGCCGGGTGATCGACACCGACGACTCCAGCGGCAACCGGTCCAGCAAGTCCTTGATCTGTTCGATCTTCACCCGCATGCCGCCGTGAATCCACGGCTGCTGCATCAGCTGGTCGTACTCGGTGGACAGGTTGATCGAGTCGATCACCTTGCCCTCTTCGTCGAGCAGGCCGCCGGTGCCGGTGAGGAAGATGATCTTGTACGGCTGCAGTTCCTGCACCAGTTCGTTGGCGGCAAAATCAGCGTTGACGTTGAGGATCTGCCCGCAGCGGGTCTCACCCAGGCTGGTGATCACCGGAATCGAGCCGGCGCGCAGGCTGGCTTCGATCGGCGCGAGATTGACCTTCTTCACCTCGCCCACCAGGCCATAGGTGGCCTGGTCCATGTACTCGGCTTCGAACACGCCGCCGGTGATCGAGGTGGCGCGCGCGCCATTCTGCTGCAGCGCTTCAACCAGCTGCAGGTTGGAGGCCTGGAACACCCGGCGCACGATCGCCAGGCCTTCCGGCGAGGTCACGCGCAGGCCGTTGACGGTTTCCTTGACGATGCCGGCCGCCGACAGTTCGGCGTCCAGCTGCGGGCCGGCGCCATGCAGCACGATCGGGGTCAGCCCGACTTCCTGCAGGAACGACAGCGAGGAGGTCAGCGCGTCCAGGTCGTCGCGCAGCACCGCGCCGCCGACCTTGACCACGGCGAAGCGCTTGGCGTCCAGCTGCGAGAAACGCTTGAGGTACTGGCTGATCTCCTTCGCGCTGGCCATGCTGGAAAGCAGGCGCACGATGGTCTGGCGGGTCTGGCGGTGGGGCTGGGAAGAAGGCATTTCGGTATCGTCACAGGCGGCCGGGGCCGCGATGGGAGGTCCGTCAGTGGGAGGCCACGACGGCGTCATTCGATCAGGCGCCGTGCGCGATGATGCGGTGCACGGATTCGGTGTAACGCTGCAGCTGCTCCAGCGTCACGAACTCATCGGCGGTGTGGGCCTGGGCGATGTCGCCCGGGCCGTACACCAGCGTGGTGTAGCCGCCGGCCGAGAACAGCGAGGCCTCGGTCCAGAAGTCCACCGCGTTGCCGATCGGAATATCCAGCGCATCGGCCACGTCGCGCGCGGCCAGGCGGCGGTTTTCCGCTTCGGCGATGTCGCCGGCCGGGAAACTGGGGCCGCGGAAGGTTTCGGTGAACTGCGCGGCGGCCGGCTCGGCGAACCCGGCGAAGGTAGCCAGCAGCGCATCGATGTCCATCGACGGCAACGGGCGGAAGCCGAACCGTACTTCGGCGGCGGGCGCGATCATGTTGGCCTTGATCCCGCCTTCGACCCGGCCGATGTTGAAGCGCAGGCCGGTCAGCCCACCGAAGCGTGCATGGGCCAGTGATTCCACATGGTCCAGCGCGCGGTTGCCCCAGCGCATGGCCTGGTGAAGCGCGCTGGAC
>NZ_QAIW01000426.1:7858-11290 GCF_003061285.1 Stenotrophomonas sp. HMWF003
CCGGCGCGGCCGGTGAACTGCATCAACACCGAGCTGATGCCTCGGTGCGCAAGCACCGCTTCGCTCATGGTCGGCTCGGCCACCAGCACCGCTTCATACGGAATGCCACGGGCCAGGAACGCGGCGATGCAACGCGGATCGTTGGCTTCCTCGTCGCTGGAGAACAGGAACGCGGCATCGCCATCGCTGGCGTTGGCTGCGGCCACCAATGCCGCCGCAGCGCCCTTGATGTCGCACACGCCCAGTCCGATCACGCGATCCTCGGCGCGCCGCATCACGTGCGGATCGGCCGTCCAATGCGGCGAGTCCGGCACGGTATCCAGGTGCACGTTGAACAGGTACTTCGGGGTGCCACGCACCGCATACAGGCTGACCGCACCGTCGCCATGGTCGATCACCTCCACGTTGAACCCGGGCAGGTTCGCGCGCAGGTAATCGAAGATGCCGCCGGTGGTGATCGCACGCGGCGGGTTGCGCGTGTCGAAGGACACGAGCTGCTGCAGGTGATCGAGTGTCTGTTCAAGCATGTGTCTGAGTACCCGTAGGGTTCAAAATCGGTAGTGCCGGCCGCTGGCCGGCTCCGCAATGATCCAGCCGTGCCACGAGCCGGCCGGCGGCCGGCACTACCGTCCATCAGCGTTGCGCGGCGCCGGCCAGCGGCCGGCGCCCGGTGAATCGCCTTAGCGGTTCACCTGCGCGTACAAGGTCGAGCTCATGCCAAACAGCTTGATGAAGCCTTCGGCTTCTTCCACGCCCCAGTCGGCCGACTGTGCATACGTGGCGCCCTTGGTGTTGAGCAGGTGGGGCGACTTCACCGCCACCGCATCAACACGGCCACCGCGGGTTTCCAGCACCACTTCGCCATTGACCTTGGCCTGCGAGGACTTCAGGAAGGCCTCGATGTCGGTCTTCAGCGGGTCGTGGTAGAAGCCTTCGTACACCAGCTCCACCCACTTGCGCGCCACGTCCGGCTTAAAGCGGTTCTGCTGCTTGGTCAGCACGGCGTCTTCCAGCGCGCGGTGCGCGGCCAGCAGCGAGACCAGGCCCGGCGCTTCGAACACGATGCGGCCCTTCAGGCCGATCACGGTGTCGCCGGTGTACACGCCACGGCCCACGCCGTACGGGGCGAACAGCTTGTTGAGCTTGGCCAGGATCTGCTCACCCGGCAGCGCCTTGCCGTCCAGCTCGACGGCTTCGCCTTCGACGAACTTCACGGTGACCGTCAGTGCCTGTTCCGGCCACTCGGCACGCGGTGCGCACCAGCCACGGGCACCCTCGCCCGGCGCTTCCCAACGGTCGATCTCGCCGCCGGACATGGTCAGGCCCAGCAGGTTCTCGTTGATGGTGTAGGCCTGCTGCTTGGCGCGCACGCCGAACCCGCGCTCTTCCAGGTACTTCTGCTCGTAGGCGCGGGTCTGGGTGTGTTCCTTCTGGATTTCGCGGATCGGCGCGACGATCTGGTAGTCGCCCAGCGCCTTCACGGCCAGGTCGAAGCGGACCTGGTCATTGCCCATGCCGGTGCAGCCGTGGGCGATGATGTTGGTGCCCAGCTCGGCGGCGCGCTTGAGCGCGGCGTCCACGATCAGGTACCGGTCGGAGACCAGCAGCGGGTACTGGCCCTGGTAGCCTTCGCCGGCCCACACGAACGGCTTGACGAAGCCGCTCCAGATCGCCGGGCCACCGTCGACGGTGACGTGGCTGGTGACGCCCAGTTCGGCGGCACGCTTCTCGATGAAATCGCGCTCTTCGTCATCCACGCCGCCGGTGTCGGCGAACACGGTGTGCACGTTGTAGCCGCGCTCCTGCAGGTAGGGCACGCAGAAGCTGGTGTCGAGTCCACCGGAGAAAGCCAGGACGATGTCTTTGTTGCTCATGGGGGTCAGGTCCAATTGGGGGATAAAGATGCGGTGTAGAGCCGACCGGTGGTCGGCTGAAATGTTCGATGCCCGTGTCGGCTTCAGCGGCCGATCAACGCCGACATGATGGCCTTCTGCACATGCAGGCGGTTTTCAGCTTCGTTGATCGCGATGCACTGCGCGGAGTCCATCACGCCGTCGGTGGCCTTCACGTTGCGGCGCAGCGGCAGGCAGTGGCTGAACACGCCGTTGTTGGTCAGCGCCATCTTGGCTTCGTCCACGATGAAGTGCTGGTACTGGTCGCGGATCGGCTTTTCCGGTTCCCAGTTGCCGAAGAACGGCAGCGCGCCCCAGCTCTTGGCGTACACCACGTCGGCGCCGGCGTAGGCGCTGGCGATGTCGTGGCTGACCTGCAGCGACCCACCGCTCTCGGCCACGTTCTGCTCGGCCCAGCCCATGTAGCGCTCGTCCAGGATGTAATCCGGGGTCGGGCACAGCAGGGTCACGTCCATGCCCATGCGGGTGGCGATGGTCAGCGCCGAGTTGGCCACCGCGGTGTTCAGCGGCTTGGGGTGGTAGGTCCAGGTCAGCACGTACTTCTTGCCGCGCAGGTCCTGGGTGCCGAAATGCTCCTGCAGCGCCATCACGTGGGCCAGTTCCTGGCACGGATGGGTGATGGTTTCCATGTTGATCACCGGCACCGGCGAGTACTTGGCGAAGCTCTTGAGCACGATGTCTTCGCGGTCCTTGGCCCAGTCGATGAACTTCGGGAAGGCACGCACCGCGATCAGGTCGCAGTAGCGGCCCAGCACCTTGGCCACTTCGGCGATGTGCTCCTCGGTGTCCCCGTCCATCACCGTGCCCAGGTTGAACTCGATCGGCCATGCGTCCTTGCCGGGCTGCAGCACGATGGCGTGCCCACCCAGCTGGAAGGCGCCCAGCTCGAAGCTGGTGCGGGTGCGCATGGACGGATTGAAGAACACCAGGGCAATCGACTTGCCCTTGAGCTCGTCGCCCAGTTTGTTGCGCTTGAACAGCGCGGCCTGGGTCAGCAGGGCATCCAGGTCGGTGCGGCTCCAGTCCTGGGTGTTCAGGAAGTGCTTCAGGGACATCGATCGATCCTTTGCGGCTGGTTTTCCACCGTTTCCGGCGGAGGTTGGGGGCGCCGGGGCGCGGTCAGGGCTCAACAAAACGTATACAGATGACACTTTTCAGATCGTAGAAACGAAAAAACCCAGCGCGGGGGCTGGGTTTTCCGAACAGACAGCACGAAGCTCCGGTTACCCAGCGAAAATGTGGGGTTCCGGTCGGCGGGCACGCGACGTCATGCCCGTAGCCATACGGGCGGCGCTGGTGTCGTGCTGGAAGTCGGTGAGTTTCATGGCCGCCCATCTTTGCATGCACCCCGGGTGGGTGCAAGGCCTGGATGTCAATTGGGGGGGGCTGACGTGGACGGGGAAGGCCCCATCCACCGTGGGGATACCTCCCGGGGGCGGTCAACCCGCCTCAGGGATTGGCCGCGCTGCCCTGCTCTGCGCCGATCCACGGGGTGATCGAGACGCGGATCTTGAGGCGG
>NZ_QAIW01000426.1:11314-11777 GCF_003061285.1 Stenotrophomonas sp. HMWF003
AGCGGGCCGTTGTTGGCTGCCGGTGCAGGCGCTTCGGCCACCGGCGCCACTTCCTCGGTGCCGTCTTCGCGGCGGAAGATCGAGCGCACCGAGTCCATGAAACGGCCGAACCGGCCTTTGTCTTCCTGCGGTTCTTCGCCGGTGACGTTGACCGGGGCCAGCGTGCGCGTGGAGACAGGCTCGCAGTGTTCTTCGGTGCGAGTGGCGCGCAGGGTCTGGAACACCGGCTCGACGTTCAGCACCTGGGCGTAATCGAACTTCACGTTCTCCACGATCACCACCCGGTTCCGGACCTCGCCGTCCTGGGCGCAGGCCACGGAGGCAGCACCGCCAAGCAGGCAGGTCAGGCTCAGCAACGAAGCGGATTTCATTGGCAACAGGGAAGTGGACAAGGTGGATAGTTTAGGCAGTGCCAGGCACAAGGGGCTGAACATTACCCTTCCGCGATGATTCTGCCCATAGC
>NZ_QAIW01000427.1:0-1101 GCF_003061285.1 Stenotrophomonas sp. HMWF003
GGCCAGGGTGACGGTTTCGCTGAAGGTGACGCGGAGGTCGGCGGCGGCGGGGAAGGTGCTGGCGCCCTGTTCGGGGGTGGTGGTGCGCACCGACGGCGGGGTGTTGGGACCGGTGCCGCCGCTGCCGCTGAAGGTCTGGCCGTTGTTGCAGGCACCGAAGGTCTGTTTGGCCGATTCGGCCCAGGTGAAGTGGGCGTACTGGCTGCCGCTGCCGGTGAGCTGGAGGGAGGTGCCGGGGGCGGTGCTGTTGCTTTCGCTGACGGGGATGTTCTGGCTGGTCAGTCCGGCGGCGGGGCCGCCGCTGGCGGTGATGGTGCCTTCGTAGCTGATGAACTGGACGACCTTGCCGCTGGCGTCGACGAGGGCGATGCCGTCGTTGGCGCCGTTCTGGAGGCCATTGGTGGGGTAGGTGACGGTGGCAAGGGTGGCCTTGCCGCACCCGGCGGCAGCGCCGGCGGGGACCGGGTTGTTGGCGTAGACGGTGGCCGCGGACGGGTTGCTGCCGTTGTAGAGGTATAGGCGGTAGGTGCTGAGGTCTTCTCCGCCGGTGGCGACGACTTCGATGGCTTCGCCGACGTCGCCGGCGGGCGTGTTGTCGTCGTAATGCAGTTCATTGATGAATACGTCTGCCTGGGCGGCGTTGGCGGCCAATGCGAGCAGGCACCCCAGGGACAGCGGTGTGAGCAACCTCATCTACGTCTCCTTGTGATTGGTTATTGCTGGCCGAATCTAATCAATCCAGATGACACATCTATCGATATGTCGGGATCGGCCTTCCGCAGTGGGACGTGCGTCAAGGAATTGGCGGGGGGTTCTTTTTTTTAGAAGCTGAAGAGCCAGGGCAAAAGCCGGAGCCAGAGCCAGAGCCAGAGCCTTGAAGCCAGAGCCCTGGTTGGCCGGTTCTGCAGGCTGGGCGGGGGTGTGAGGGTTCACGGGACACGCTGCAAGTACGTCCCTGTAAGCTCCGCCACCGCATCCATGCGGTGGAGGGTCCCGTGAACCCTCACACCCCCACCCCAGACACTTGGCTGGGGGCCTGGGGAGAGCGGGTGCAATGCCCAGCCAGGCCTGGCGGCAAAGGCTCTTGGCTCTGCTCTTCCG
>NZ_QAIW01000428.1:0-876 GCF_003061285.1 Stenotrophomonas sp. HMWF003
TGGGCTTCTTCGTGCAGACCCAGGCCAGTGGTGAAGCGGCAACGGCCGTGGGTGCCGGCGCCATCGCCAGCGGCGATTACGCCACCGCCAACGGCACCCTGACCGAAGCGTCGGGTACCGAGGCCACCGCCGTGGGCTACTTCGCCTATGCACCGGGTGAAGGGGCCACAGCGCTGGGCGCGGAAACCTGGGCCAGCGGCGAGCTGAGCACCGCGGTCGGTTTCTACGCCACCGCACGCGGCGCCAACAGCGTTGCGCTGGGCGCCAATTCCACCGCCACCCGCGCCAACACCGTCTCGGTCGGCGATGTCGGCAACGAACGCCAGATCACCCATGTGGCCGCCGGTACCGAAGCCACCGACGCGGTCAACAAGGCGCAGCTGGATGGCGTGGCCCAGGTGGCCAACGTCACCGCCAGCCGCTTCAAGGCCAATGGCTCCGATGACAGCGACGTGGGTGCGTTTGCCGAAGGCGACGGCGCGCTGGCCGCAGGCGAGGCCAGCAATGCGCTGGGCGCCGGTGCGGCGGCACTCGGCAACGGGGCCAACGCGTTGGGCGATGACACCGTGGCCGTGGGCCGCAACGTCAGCGCCAATGGCAACGGCAGTGTCGCCATCGGCGGCCTCGGCCAGGCCTATGACGAATTCAACCAGCCGCTGGTCGATGCCGACGGCAACGCCGTCAAGGTAGGCACCACCGCGGCCCAGGATGCGGTGGCGGTCGGCGCGGGCGCCCTGGCCACCGGCACCACCAGCAACGCGTTCGGCAGCGGCGCGCAGGCCACCGGCAGCAACAGCCTGGCCGCCGGCTACAAGGCGCGCGCCACCGGCGACTACAGCGTGGCGCAGGGCGACAACGCCTTCGCCAGCGGCGAGG
>NZ_QAIW01000428.1:894-1457 GCF_003061285.1 Stenotrophomonas sp. HMWF003
GCCAGTGCCTGGGCCACCGCGGCCAACGGCACCGCGGTGGGTCAGTCGGCGTGGGCCAGCGGCACCGGCTCCACCTCGATCGGCTACAACAGCTGGGCGCGCGGCAGCAGCGCCACCGCGCTGGGTCGCGGTGCGTTCGGCTACGGCGACAACAGCGTCGCGGTCGGCTTCCAGGCGCTGGGCAACAGCATCAACACCATCGCCATCGGCACCAACGTGGTGGCCGGCGGTGAAAGCGCGATCGGCATCGGTGCCGGCAGCAATGCCAGTGCGTCCAATGCGGTGGCGCTCGGCGCCGGCTCGGTCGCCGACCGCGCCTACACCGTGTCGGTGGGCAGCAGCACCCGCCAGCGCCAGGTCACCAACGTCGCCGCCGGTACCCAGGGCACCGATGCGGTGAACCTGGACCAGCTCACCGACGCCACCGCGCAGTTCCAGGCCAGCGGCGACGGCGTGGCCGTGGCCGGCGGCGAGGAAAGCGTGGCGGCCGGTTCCAACGCGGCCACCGATGGCGACTACGCCACCGCCGTGGGCTCGTCCAGCTTCGCCGCCGGCAGCGGCGC
>NZ_QAIW01000428.1:1497-3805 GCF_003061285.1 Stenotrophomonas sp. HMWF003
GCCGAAGCCACCGCCGGTTACACCACCGCCATCGGTGGGCTGGCCGTGGCCAGCGCCTTCAACGCCACCGCACTGGGCAGCTTCGCCCAGGCGACCGGGTCCAACAGCGTCGCCGTGGGTGGTGATGCCGAGGCGTCCGGGGCGTACAGCACCGCCACCGGCCAGGGCAGCCTGGCCACCGGCACCAACAGCGTGGCCGTGGGCGGCTCGCTGTTCGGTCTGCTGGCCACCGAAGCGTCGGGCAACTACTCCACCGCCGTGGGCGGCGGGGCATGGTCGCCGGGCGTGAACAGCACCGCGCTCGGCAACGCGGCCACTTCCAGTGGTGAGAACAGCGTGGCCCTCGGTGCCGATTCCATCGCCGACCGCGACGACAGCGTGTCGGTCGGCAGTGCCGATGCGCAGCGCCAGATCACCAACGTGGCCGCCGGTACCGAAGGCACCGATGCGGTCAACCTCAATCAGTTGAACGCGGTGGCCGCCGCGGGTGAAGCCACCAGCAAGTACTTCCAGGCCAGCGGCAGCGACAACAGCGATGCCGGTGCGTACGTGGAAGGCGACGATGCGCTGGCCGCCGGTGAAGCGGCCAATGCGATCGGCGACGGTGCCACCGCACTGGGTGCCGGTGCCAATGCGCTGGCCGCCAGCGCCACGGCAGTGGGCACCAACGCACTGGCCAGCGCCGACGGTGCCGCCGCACTGGGCAGCAACGCGCAGGCCACGGGCGAGAACAGCGTGGCGCTGGGCAGCAACGCCAGCGCCAGCGAGATCGGTGCCAGCGCGGTTGGCGGTGGGGCCATTGCCAGCGGCGCCTATGCCACCGCCAACGGCTTCGAGTCGTCGGCTAGTGGCCAGCAGGCCACCGCGACCGGCTTCCGCAGCACCGCGTCGGACGCCGGTGCATCGGCCTTCGGCAGTTACAGCGAAGCCACCGGGCGCCTGTCCAACGCATTGGGCTACGGCGCGATCGCGTCCAACGCCCTGGCCACGGCCGTGGGCACGTCGGCCACGGCCTCGGGGGCCAGTTCGGTGGCGCTGGGTGAATCCAGCGAAGCGACCGGCGATGAAAGCGTGGCCATCGGTGGCTCGACCTTCTTCGGCCTGCTGCCTGCCCGTGCCAGCGGCACCGGTGCGGCGGCGTTCGGTGCCGGTGCCTGGGCAACCGATGACTACGCCACCGCGATCGGCTGGAACTCGTGGGCCGATGCGGCCAACAGCACCGCGCTCGGTGCCAACGCCATCGCCGAAGGCGTCAACAGTGTCGCGCTGGGCGCCGGTTCGTCGGCCGAGCGTGACAACACGGTTTCGGTCGGCACCGCCACCGCGCAGCGGCAGATCACCAACGTGGCCGACGGTACCGAAGGCACCGATGCGGTCAACGTCAATCAGTTGAGCGCCGTGGCCGAGGTGGCCGAGCAGACCAACCGCCAGTTCAAGGCCTCCGGCAGCGGCAACGGCGATGACGTGGGGGCCTATGTCGATGGCGCCTACGCCACCGCCGCCGGTGAAGCCGCCAATGCGTACGGCACTGGGGCATCGGCCTACGGCAGCGGCGCACTGGCCTCCGGCCGCAATGCGTCGGCGTCGGGCTTCAACGCCTCGGCCACCGCCGATTCGGCCACTGCCATCGGTGGCGCGCTGTACTACGAAGATGCCAACGGCAACGTGATCCTGGACAAGGCCACCAGTGCCAGCGGCACCGGCGCCACCGCGCTCGGCGCTGGTGCGCAGGCCACCGGGGTGTTCAGCACCGCCAGCGGTGCCGGGTCCACGTCGGCCGGGCTGCAGTCGGCGGCGTTCGGCTACAGCGCCGAAGCGGGCAGCGACTACAGCACCGCAGTGGGCGCGTTCAGCGCGGCCAGCGGGGTGCGGACCACCGCGCTCGGCTACGGTGCCGAGGCCAGCGGCGACTACGCCTCGGCACTGGGCTGGGGCAGCACCGCGTCCGGTGCCTACGCCAACGCCATCGGCTACGCCTCGCAGGCCAGCGGTGCCAACAGCGTCGCGGCCGGTTCCAATGCCTGGGCTACTGCGGCGCAGACCACGGCGGTCGGCCAGCTGGCATGGGCCACCTCGGCCGGCTCCACCGCGATCGGCCAGGACAGCTACGCCTACAGCGGCATCAATGCCACGGCGGTGGGCAAGAGTTCCTCGGCCAGTGGCGCGGGCAGCGTCGCGCTGGGTGCCGGTGCACGCACCAGCGAAGCCAACGTGGTCTCGGTCGGTGGCGGCAACGGCACCACCGGTCCGGCCACGCGCCGCATCACCAACGTCGGTGCGGCGGTGAAAGCCAACGACGCGGTGAACA
>NZ_QAIW01000428.1:3849-4701 GCF_003061285.1 Stenotrophomonas sp. HMWF003
CACTCGCCGCCGGTTCCGGGGCAGCTGCCAGTGGCAACCGCAGCAGCGCGCTGGGTGCGGCATCGGTGGCCTCGGCCACGGGCGCCACGGCCATCGGTGCCGATGCATCGGCACGCGGTGACAACAGCACCGTGATCGGCCGCTCGGCCTCCACCAACGCCACCAACGGCGTGGCCATCGGCAACGGGGCCTTCGCCAGCAACGGTGCCGGCAGCATCGCCATCGGCGCGGGTGCCGGGGTGTCCGGCGCCGGTTCGGTGGCACTGGGCGCAGGCGCACGTGCGGTCGAAGCCAACGTGGTGTCGGTGGGCGGTGGCAACGGCACCGACGGTCCGGCCACGCGCCGCATCGTCAACGTCGCCGCCGGCCGCATCGGCGCCGGCAGCACCGATGCAGTGACCGGTGGCCAGCTCAACACCACCAACCAGCGCGTGGGCGCGGTGGAAACCCGTGTGGGTGACATCGACGAGCGTATCGGCTCGGTGGAAACCGTGACCGCCAATGCAATCAGCTACGACGACGCCAGCCGCGACAAGGTCACCTTGTCCGGCGTACAGGGCACGGTGCTGGACAACGTCGGCAGCGGGTCGATCGCCTCCGGCAGCCGCCAGGCCATCAACGGGGGCCAGCTGTTCCAGTCGCTGTCCGATGCCGCCAGCTTCCTCGGCGGTGGTGCCAGCGTGGGCATGCAGGGCGTGTTCGTGGCCCCCAACTATGTGATCCAGGGAACCACCTACAACAACGTGGGTGACGCGTTGGGTGCGCTGGACCGCAAGGTCAGCGACCTCGACCAGCGGGTGGCCGGCAGCAGCACGGCACGCGCACGCAGCGCAGCGGCACCCTCGGCCGATG
>NZ_QAIW01000428.1:4785-14593 GCF_003061285.1 Stenotrophomonas sp. HMWF003
AGGCGGTGGTCATGGGTGAGGGTGCCGTGGCCAGCGGGGCCTCGGCCACCGCGATCGGCCAGGGGGCCACCGCAACGGCGGCCAACTCGGTCGCGCTGGGCCAGGGCTCGGTTGCCGATCGTGCCGACACGGTGTCGGTGGGCAGCGTCGGCAACGAACGCCAGGTCGCCAACGTTGCCGCTGGTACGCAGGCCACCGATGCAGTCAACAAGGGCCAACTGGACGGCGGCATCGCAACGGCCAACAGCTACACCGACCAGCGCTTCGGCGCGATGGCCGACAGCTTCGACATCTACAAGGGCGAAATCGACCAGCGCCTGCGCCATCAGGACCGTCGCATCGACCGCCAGGGCGCGATGAGCGCGGCGATGCTCAACATGGCCACCAGCGCCGCCGGCG
Source organism: Stenotrophomonas sp. HMWF003 (assembly GCF_003061285.1). Classification (NCBI taxonomy): domain Bacteria; kingdom Pseudomonadati; phylum Pseudomonadota; class Gammaproteobacteria; order Lysobacterales; family Lysobacteraceae; genus Stenotrophomonas; species Stenotrophomonas sp. HMWF003. The sequence goes on from NZ_QAIW01000428.1 coordinate 5,185, forward strand.
TGCGTACCCAGAACCGGGTGGGCGTGGGCGTGGGCTACCAGGGCGGGGAGTCGGCGTTGTCGCTGGGCTACCAGCGTGCGCTCAGCGAACGCGCCACGGTGACCATCGGCGGTGCCTTCAGCAGCGATGACAGCTCGGTGGGCGTGGGTGCCGGCTTCGGCTGGTAAGCAGACGTGGCAAGGCGTGGCCTGGTTGGGCCACGCCGCAAGCAATGCAAGGCCTGAGGGGGCGGGTCACGGGAACCCTGGCCAGGGCCGGCCAGGGAACTCGCATGGAATGTTGGCCTGAACAGTCGTTTGATCATGACCTTGAAGAGGATTTCAACGTGACCAGTAAGCAGAACCTTCGCATCAACGTGCTGGCAGCCGCGCTGCTGTCGATCTCGGCCGGTTCGGCGTTCGCCGCCAGCCCGCGTACCGAGGAACCCAAGCGCCCGGCCACTGCCGCGCAGCAGACCAGCAACGGCATCATCGTCAAGTACCGCGCCGGCAGCGCTGCTGCCACGGACCGTTCGGCCAAGCTGGCCGTGGTCAACTCGGCGCTGTCGCGCGCGACGCTCAACGGTGGCACCGCGCGCGCTGGCGCGCTCAACCCGCAGGTGGTGCGCAAGCTCGGCGTGGGCGCCGACCTGATCCGCCTGCAGAGCCGCCTGGGCGATGCCGAACTGCAGAAGGTGCTGGCCGAGCTGAAGGCCGACCCGACCGTGGAATACGCCGTGGTCAATGCGCGCATGCAGCGCGCCGACCTGCGCGCCAAGCCGACCGAAACCAAGCAGCTGGTGCCCAACGACCCGTACTACGCGCAGTACCAGTGGCACTTCGGCAACGCCACCGGCGGCATCAACGCGCCGTCGGCGTGGGACGTGTCGCAGGGCGAGGGCGTGGTGGTGGCGGTGATCGATACCGGCATCCTGCCCAACCATGAAGACTTCAGCGGCAACCTGCTGGAAGGCTACGACTTCATCAGCGACGCCGAAACCTCGCGACGTCCGACCGACGCCCGCGTCCCGGGTGCGCTGGATTACGGCGACTGGGTGGAGAACGACAACGAGTGCTACACCGGCTCGCTCGCCGAAGACAGCTCCTGGCACGGCACCCACGTGGCCGGCACGGTCGCCGAAGCCACCAACAACGGCGTCGGCATGGCCGGCGTCGCCTACAAGGCCAAGGTGTTGCCGGTGCGCGTGCTTGGCAAGTGCGGCGGCAGCCTGGCCGACATCGCCGATGCCATCACCTGGGCCTCCGGCGGCACCGTGGCGGGCATTCCGGCCAACGCCAACCCGGCTGAAATCATCAACATGAGCCTGGGCGGCAGTGGCGCCTGCGACCCGGTCTACCAGGCCGCGATCAACGGTGCGGTGTCGCGTGGCACGCTGGTGGTGGTGGCCGCGGGCAACGCCGGTGGCAACGTCGCCAACGCGCGTCCGGCCAACTGCAACAACGTGGTTGCGGTGGGCGCCACGCGCATCACGGGCGGCATCACCTACTACTCCAACTACGGCGCGGCGGTGGACCTGTCGGCCCCGGGTGGCGGTGGCAGCGTCGATGGCAATCCGGGCGGTTACATCTGGCAGGCCATCTCCAGCAGCACCACCTCGCCGGAACTGGGTACCTCCGATTACGGCGGCAAGGGCGGCACCTCGATGTCCTCGCCGCACGTGGCAGCAGTGGCCGCCCTGGTGCAGAGCGCACGCATCGCCAACAACCGCGACGCGTTCACCCCGGCCCAGCTGGAGACCCTGCTCAAGGAAACCGCGCGCAAGTTCCCGGTGACCATCCCGGCGGCCACCCCGATCGGTACCGGCATCGTCGATGCCAAGGCAGCGCTGGCCAAGGCGCTGGAAGAAGAGTGCACCGAGAACTGCGGTCCGACCGCGATCCCGCTGACCAACAAGGTGGCCGTCGGCGGCCTGAGCGGCGCCGGTGGCAGCGAAGTGCTGTACAGCTTCGACGCGCAGGCCGGCAAGGTGCTGAGCCTGCTCACCTACGGCGGCAGCGGCAACGTGTCGGTGTACGTCAGCCAGGGCAAGGAGCCGACCGCCACGGTATTCGACGCCAAGTCGACCCGCCCGGGCAACAGTGAAACCGTGCGGTTCACCGCGCCGGTGGCGGGCACGTACTACATCAAGCTGGTCGGCGAGTCCGCGTTCAGCGGCGTCAGCGTCATCGCCAACCAGTAACGGGTGTGTGGTTGTTGGGGAGCCGGTCCTGTGACCGGCTCCCCATTTTTTTGGGCGATCATCCTCCGGGTAGAGCCACCCCATGGGTGGCTGCCGCGCTGATCGTGCACCACGCGCAGCCACCCATGGGGTGGCTCTACCCCCGTGTGGGTGCGGTGTCTCTCCGTGGTCGTGCCTGTCGCCATTTACCCAGGCATCGGGTCGTCTCGCCGGTCGCGTCCAATTCACATCGCACCGGCACGTAAAGCGACCCGCTGAACTGCTAAAGTCATGCGGTCGCCAGGAGAGCTTCGTGAACGCGGTTGCCCACGATCCCACTGCAGAAACCACTGCGGAAACCCGCATCGTCGACGCGTTGCTGCGCAACGGGCGCCTGAAGGAAGGCGACCTGGCGCGGGCACGTCCGCTGCACCGCGAATCCGGCGGCAGCCTGCTGCAGTTGCTGGTGCGGCTGGGCCTGGTGTCCGAACGCGACCACGCCCAGGCCAGCGCCGAGGTGCTGGGCCTGGCCCTGCTCGACGCGCGCGCCGTGCCCGAAGTGGCCCCCGAATCGCTGCTCGATGCACTGCCGTTGTCGCTGCGCTTCCTCAAGCAGTTCCATGTCTGTCCGCTGGCCCTGCACGATGGCGTGCTGGACCTGTGGCTCAGCGACCCGCAGGACCCCTATGCCGCCGATGCCGTGCGTCTGGCGATGGGCGTACCGGTGCGGCTGCATGTCGGGCTGCGCTCGGAAATCGATGACCTGATCGAGCGCTGGTACGGCCAGGGTCGCAGTGCGATGGGCGCGATCGTGGAAACCGCCGATGGCGAAGGCAGCGCGGTCGACGACATCGAACACCTGCGTGACCTCGCGTCAGAAGCGCCGGTCATCCGCCTGGTCAACCTGGTGATCCAGCGCGCCTTCGAACTGCGCGCCTCGGACATCCACATCGAACCGTTCGAAAACCGGCTCAAGGTGCGTTACCGCGTCGACGGCGTGCTGATCGAGGGCGAAAGCCCGCCGGCCAACCTCACCGCCGCGGTGATCAGCCGCGTCAAGATCATGGCCCGGCTCAACATCGCCGAGCGCCGCCTGCCGCAGGACGGCCGCATCATGCTGCGCGTGCAGGGCAAGGAGCTGGACCTGCGCGTGAGCACCGTGCCCACCGCGCACGGCGAAAGCGTGGTGATGCGCCTGCTGGATCGCGATACCGTCGTCTTCGATTTCCACCGGCTCGGGTTCACCGACGCGTTCCTGCCGCAGTTCCGCAAGGTGCTCGAGCAGCCGCACGGCATCCTGCTGGTCACCGGCCCCACCGGCTCGGGCAAGACCACCACGCTGTATACCGCGCTCAGCCAGCTCAATACCGCCGACGTCAAGATCATCACTGTGGAAGACCCGGTGGAGTACCAGATCGAAGGCATCAACCAGATCCAGGCCAAGCCGCAGATCGGGCTCGACTTCGCCCACGCGCTGCGCAGCATCGTGCGCCAGGACCCGGACATCATCATGATCGGCGAGATGCGCGACCTGGAAACGGCGCGCATCGCCATCCAGTCCGCACTCACCGGCCACCTGGTGCTGTCCACGCTGCACACCAACAACGCCGCAGGCGGCATCACCCGCCTGCTCGACATGGGCGTGGAAGATTACCTGCTCACCTCCACCATCAACGGCATCCTGGCCCAGCGCCTGGTACGCCGGCTCGAACCGCAGCACGCCGTGCGCTACCTCGCCTCGCCGGAGGAGATCGAGAAGTTCGGCCTGCGCCGCCTGCAGCCGCAGGGCGATATTTTCCTGTACCGCGCACAGCCCTCGGCGATCGCACCCACCGGCTACCTGGGCCGCACCACCATCATGGAATTCCTGGTGATGAACGACGAGCTGCGCCGCGCGGTGATGCGTCGCGCCGGCATGGGCGAGATCGAGCAGATCGCGCGCGCGGCCGGCATGCGCACGATGTACGAAGATGGTCTGGCCAAGGCGTTGCTGGGCCACACCACGCTGGAGGAAATTCTGCGCGTGACCGAGGAATCCTGATGCGCCTCCACCGCACCTGGCCGGCGGGCCGCTGAGCATGGCGCTGTACCGCTACAAGGCGCTCAATGCGCACGGCGAACTGTTCGATGGGCAGATGGAAGCCGCGAGCGAGGCCGACGTGGTCACCCGCCTGCAGGACCAGGGCCACCTGCCCATGGAAGCGCGCCTGGCCAGCGAGGGCGTGGCCACGGCCACCTCGTGGGCCGCGCTTTTGCGCCGCAAGCCGTTCGACGGTGCCGCGCTGGTGCAGTTCACCCAGCAGCTGTCCACCCTGCTGGGCGCCGGCCAGCCGTTGGACCGCGCGCTGACCATCCTGCTGGAACTGCCCGAGGATGAGCGCAGCCGCCGCGCCATCACCGACATCCGCGACGTGGTGCGCGGCGGTGCGCCGTTGTCCACCGCGCTGGAACGCCAGCATGGGCTGTTCTCGCGGCTGTACATCAACATGGTGCGTGCCGGCGAGGCCGGCGGTAGCCTGCACGACACGCTGCAACGCCTGTCGGAATACCTGGAACGCAGCGCCGAGCTCAAGGGCAGGGTGATCAACGCGTTGATCTACCCGGCGATCCTGCTGGCGGTGGTCGGCGGCGCGCTGCTGTTCCTGCTGGGCTACGTGGTGCCACAGTTCGCGCTCATGTATGAAAGCCTGGACGTGGCCCTGCCGTGGTTCACCCAGTGGGTGCTGGCTGCCGGGCTGGTGGTGCGCGACGGCTGGCTGGCGATGATCGTGGTGCCGGCGCTGGCGTTGCTGGTGATCGAGCGCAAGCTGCGTCAGCCCGCGTTCCGCCTGGCGATGGACGGCTGGCTGCTGCAGCGCAAGGGCATCGGTCCGCTGCTGGCCAAGCTGGAAACCGCGCGGCTGGCGCGTACCCTGGGCACCCTGCTGCGCAACGGCGTGCCATTGCTGGCCGGGCTGGGCATCGCACGCAACGTGCTGGGCAACCGCGCCCTGGCTGCCGACGTGGATGCGGCCAGCGACGACGTCAAGAACGGCAACGGCCTGTCGGTGTCGCTGGCACGCGGCAAACGCTTCCCGCGCCTTGCCCTGCAGATGATCCAGGTGGGCGAGGAATCCGGCGCACTGGACACCATGCTGCTAAAGACCGCCGACACCTTCGAGCAGGAAAGCGCACGCGCCATCGACCGCCTGCTGTCGGCGATGGTGCCGGTGATCACCCTGGTGCTGGCGTCGGTGGTCGGGCTGGTGATCGTCGCCGTGCTGGTGCCGCTGTATGACCTGACCAATGCCATCGGCTGACGATGGCCATTCCGCATTCCCCCGACCCCTGCAAGGAGCCTGCCGCATGCAACGCCGCCTGATCCGCTTCACCTCGCCGCGCCGCCAGGCCGGCATGAGCCTGTTGGAAATCATCATCGTGATCGTGCTGATCGGCGCGGTGCTGACCCTGGTGGGCAGCCGCGTGCTGGGCGGTGCCGACCGCGGCAAGGCCAACATCGCCAAATCGCAGGTCCAGACCGTGGCCGGCAAGGTCGAAAACTACCAGCTGGATACCGGCAAGCTGCCGGCCAAGCTGGACGACCTGGTCACCCAGCCCGGCGGCACCAGCGGCTGGCTGGGGCCGTATGCCAAGCCGGCCGAACTCAACGACCCGTGGGGCCACCCGCTGGAATACCGCGCCCCCGGCGAAGGCCAGCCGTTCGACCTGATCAGCCTGGGCAAGGACGGCAAGGTGGGCGGCAGCAGCTACGACGCCGACATCAAGTACGAGTAAGCCCGCTTGCCGGTCGTCGCCCTGCCATGCACGCGCTTGCCCCGCCGCCCGCCGCGTTCCCTGCGCCGGGTGTCCGGGCTGTCGTTGTTGGAAATGCTGCTGGTGGTGGCGCTGATCGCCATCATCGGGGCGGTGACCGCCACCGCGATGAACGGCGGCATCGACGGCATGCGGCTGCGCAATGCCGGCAAGGAACTGGCCAGCCAGCTGCGCTACACGCGCACCCAGGCCATCGCCACCGGTGAGCGTCAGCGCTTCCTGATCGACCCCCAGGCGCGCACCTGGCAGGCGGCCAACGGTCGCCACGGGACCGTGCCGCCCAGCCTGGAGGTGCGCTTCCGCGGCGCGCGCGAAGTGGCCACCGCCACCGGGCAGGGGGCCATCGCGTTCTATCCCGATGGCGCTTCCAGCGGCGGCAGCATCGACCTGCAGGTGCGCGAAGCGGTCTGGCACATCGACGTGGGCTGGATCACCGGGGACGTGCGCTCGGGCCCACGGCGGGATCGTCCATGAAGCATCATCGCGGCTATTCGTTGCTGGAGGTGATCGTGGCGTTCGCAGTGCTGGCGCTGGCGCTGACCCTGCTGCTGGGCAGCCTGTCCGGCGCCTCGCGGCAGATCAAGCAGGCCGACCTGCGCAGCCGCGCGGTGCTGCATGCGCAATCGCTGCTGGCGGTCACCGGTGTGGTCGAGCCGCTGCAGGACGGCGAGCGCAGTGGCGAATGGGAAGACGGCCGCTACCGCTGGACATTGCAGGTTGCGCCGTACCAGGAGCCGCGCACCGATGCGTTGCCGGTGGCCGACACCGTGGCCGGCCCCCGTCTGGCGCAGCTGACCCTGCAGGTGTCGTGGGGCGACACCGACGCCGATCGCATGCAATGGCGCAGCCTGCGTCTGCTGCCCGCCAGCCCGGGTACGCCACGATGAGCCGTGCGCACCGCGGCTTCACCCTGATCGAAGTGCTGCTGGCCACCGCGTTGCTGGTCGGCGGGCTGGCGCTGGCCTTCGCCACCGTGCGCTCGGCACTGGCGATCAGCCAGCGCGGCGAACAGATGGCCGCGCACAACGAGCGCATGCGCGCGGTGGAAGGCTTCCTGCGGCGGCGCCTGTCGATGGCCATGTTGACCGCCACCACGCCACCGGACCCCACCCGCGAACCGGTGTACTTCCTGGGCGAGCCGCAGCACATGGTGTTCGTGTCCGATCTGCCCGGCTACCTCGGCCGCGGTGGCCCGTACGTGCACGAACTACAGGTGCGGGGCAGCGGCGACGCGCAGCGCCTGGACCTGGCGCTGACCCTGGTGCAGAACGGCGAACGCATCGAGGAAAACCCGCCGCGCCCGCCCGAGGCGCTGGCCGATGCGCTGCGTGCGGTGAGCTTCCGCTACCGCGGAATCGACCCGCGCAACGGGCAGCTGGGGGACTGGCAGGACCGCTGGGAAGACACCCGCCGCCTGCCGAGCCTGGTCTCCATCAGTGTCACTCCGCGCCAGGGCCCGGCGTGGCCGCCGATGGTGGTTGCGTTGGCGCAGCAGCCACGCGGGGCACGGCCATGAGGCGCGCGCGCGGTGCCGCGCTGGTGCTGGTGCTGTGGCTGATCGCGCTGCTCACCGCGGTGGTTGGCGCGTTCGCGCTGAGTGCCCGCATCGAGCACATGCAGCAGCGCGTGATCAACGACGATGCCATCGGCCAGGAACATGCGCGTGCCGGGCTGGAGTATGCGCTGTACCGGCTGCAGCCCAGTGCGACCCGGCCGCCGTGGGTGGCCGACGGGCGGCGCTATCGCTGGGAGTTCGACCAGCGCCGCATCGACCTGCGCGTTGTCGACGAGAACGGCAAGATCAACCTGAACCTGGCCGACGCCACGTTGCTGCGTGCATTCCTCGCGGCGATGGACGTTGCGCCCGAACGTGCCGGCCCGCTGGCGGGCGCGATCATCGACTGGCGCGATGCCGACAGCCTCAAGCAGCCCGGCGGCGGTGCCGAACTGCCCGACTACGTGGCGGCAGGGCTGCCGTATGGCCCGCGCAACAACCGCTTCGAGACGCTCGGCGAACTGCAGCGCGTGCTCGGCATGGATGCGACGTTGTATGAACAGCTGGAGCCGATGCTGACCCTGTACAGTCGGCAGTCGCGTCCGGACCCGCGTTTCGCGGCCGGTCCGGTGTTGACGGCATTGGGGCTGGATGCACCGCGGCTGCTTGCCGAACGCGAGCGGGCCCAGGCCGGTGAAGATGCAAAAGTGGGCGGTGCGGCGCTTGCCAGTGGCAGCGGCACCTATAGTATCGAGAGCCGCGCAACGGATGAGCGCGGCAAAGTGTCGGTTCTGCGGGGCGTGGTGCGGACGGGGACCGCAGGCACGCCGGGAACGACTTACACGGTCCTTCGATGGGAACAGGGAATGGCAGCACGATGACGGCATGGCGGGACACTCTGGTGCGGGCGCAGGGGCAGATGGCGCCGGGCGTGGTCAACGGCCTGCGCTGGTGGCGGCGTTCGTTGCTGGCGTGGCTGCCCGAGCGCTGGCAATGGGCGCTGGGCTGGTCACGGTCACGCCTGTTGCTGCAGCAGCAGGGCGAGCAGCTGCACGTGCTGCGCGATGGCGGACTGCACACCGAACAGGTGCTGGAATTGCCTTGGCCCCAGACCCCGGCTGCACTGGAACAGCGCCTGGACGCACGCCTGCGCACGTTGCCGCGGCATTGGCTGCTGCCGGCCACGGCCGCGCTGCGCCGTCCGCTGCGCCTGCCTGCGGCGGCCGCCAGCCGCCTGCGGGATGTGGTGGGTTTCGAGATCGACCGGCAGACCCCGTTTGAACCGGCGCAGGTCAGCTTCGATGTGCGCGAGCTGGGCGCACTCGATGACGGCCAGCTGCAGGTGGAACTGGTGGTGATGCCGCGCCAGGCGCTGGAGCAGTGGGCGCAGCAGGTGGGCCCGTGGGCGCAGGGCCTGGCAGGGGTGGATATTGCCGACGCCGCTGGCCAGCCGCTGGGGGTGAACCTGCTGCCGCTGGACCAGCGGCACGCCCAGCGCGATCCGATGCGCCGCTGGAACCTGCTGATGGGGCTGGCCGCGCTGGTGCTGCTGGCCCTGGCCGGCCAGCAGATCCTGGACAACCGCCAGGCCGCCGCCGATGCGCTGGGCGAGCAGGTCAACGCGGCCGCACGCGATGCACGCCAGGTTGCCGCCGAGCGCCAGCACCTGCAGACGCTGGTGGAAGGCGCGGCATTCCTCGAACAGAAGCGCATGGCCCATGCCAGTACCGTGGAGCTGTGGAACGAGCTGACCCGGCTGCTGCCCGATGGCACCTATCTGGAAAAGCTGTCGGTGGAAGGCGATTCCCTGCAGTTGATCGGGCTGAGCCGCGAGGCGTCGCAACTGGTGCCGCTGCTGCAGGACTCACCGCTGTGGCGCAAGGTGAACCTGACCGGCGTGCTGCAGGCCGATGGTGGCGCGGCAGGCCGCGACCGCTTCACCC
>NZ_QAIW01000429.1:0-11259 GCF_003061285.1 Stenotrophomonas sp. HMWF003
CTCCGCATCGCCACTGGACGTCCCTGCCAGCGCGATCCTGCCGGGAACAGCAACTGAAAAGGCACTTCTCCGTGCAGCGACCAAGGAAGCGTACAAGCGCGTAGGCCTGCTGCTGGACGCTTACTTCGAGGATTTCAGCCCAGCGCAGCAGCGCAGGATCCGCGAAGCGATTGGCGCGAGCGCTCGCCCGAAGGCGCCTAAACAGGCCAAGGCCCCTAAGGTTCCCAAGGTCCCCAAGGCTCAAAAGGAAGCCCTGGCACCCCGATTCTGGCTGCCCTTCAGTGGTGAGACGTGGTCTGGACGTGGACGCCCACCCGCAGCGTTCCTCGCCTGGGAAGGAACCGTCGCCCATACCGAATGGAAGAAGCACCACCCCGGCGAGCGATTCCCCGCCTACCCGGCCTGAGTACGGCGGCAAGATCGCAGGCATTCTCCAGCGCCGGCACCTTCGTCCCGCCCCCCCCCTTCAAGCAGGAGCTGGACATGACCCCGCTCGACAAAGCGATCCGTAGAGAACTGCAGGTCGGCGACGATACGTACACTCTGACGATCGACCCGAGCGGGCTCAAGCTCGTGCTGAAGGGGCGGAGAAAGGGAGTGGAACTGCAGTGGACCGAGTTGGTCAACGGCGACGCCGCGTTGGCTGCAGCGCTCCAGGCATCCATTGCGGCCAAGTGAATCCAGGCTGGCGATCAGATGGCGCGATTCTCTATCCTTAGCAGGGAGGTGCCATCCGTGAGTTATCGGAGACCGCAAAAGCGACTGACTGGAGCAATTCGCAGAGCCTCGAGAGCAGGTCCATGAAATCAGAACAGGCCGCCTCAGACCAGGCTTGGCCGTATCTGAGAGCAAGGTGGATGGAGGTCACTGGATCTCCAGCCTGAGCAGACTCGAGCGCGTAGCGCTCACCATCCAAAAATGCACCGTGGGCGCTTCCAGGGAACACCTGCTCCAGAAATGTGATCACGGCCTCAGGGGATCCAATATCCAGCACATCCTCAACCGCAGACAGATCGTTTTCACTCAGATCTGTAGGCTTCAAAATAATGATGTCAAAGCTCATTGCTGCGGGCTTCCATCTTGCAATCCAGCTGGTCGGCGGTGCCTTTTTATATACCCGGCCCTCACGCCTCGCGCAATGCAACATTTTTCATATCGTGATCCGCCGGCAGTCGAGCACGCCATGAAGGCCGACAGGAACACGCTGGACCAAAGACCAACGACTGGTCTCGGACCGACTCAAGTGGTGAGGGAGGCGCATACACCAGTCGCCTCGGCACGCTTTCCGCATCACAACCAAAGGCGCACCAAAAAACTTCGCTGAACGTCGAGGCTGGGGGCTAGTGGTGATGGAGGAGGCGGCTTCTCCGATGTGGTCCGATACCAACGGGCCAGGTCCGAACGCGCCATGGACCTTGGCTTTCGGCTTCAAGAACGCGACAAGAGCCTCGATGGCGGCCTTTTTAGTGTCGTCCCGAGGTTCCAGCCCAGGCTATGGGCTCCTGCGTTCGCGCCGGAAAAGCGTCCACCCGAAATTCATTCCTGCCACGGCCGCCAAGATCGCAACGGCGCCGACGACCTGTACCGCGCCCAGCAGATGGCCGTACGCCCAGGCATCGACAATGATGGCGACGATCGGATAGACGAACGAGAGAACACCCACCAGCGCGGTCGGTATCTTCTGGATCGCACCATAGAGCAGTGTGGACATCAGGCCGGTGTGGACGAAACCGATCGCCATCAATAGTCCCCAGGCATGCGGCGAAGGCGCACCATCGGGCCAGGTCGCGAACGGCACCAGCAGCACGCTGCCCACCATCATCTGGATGACGACAATCACGTGCGGTGGCACCTCCTTGAGACGCTTGGTTATGGCCGCAGCGATGGAATAGAAGAACGCAGCCGCCAGCGCCAAGCCGATGCCGGACAGGTAGCCCGGCGCGTGCGAGCCCACCTGCTGGCCACCGATGACGATGAGCACAACCCCGCCAAAGGCCACACTCAGCCACCCGACCTTGTTCGCCGTCGGCATTTCGCCGAAGAACAGCGCACCAATGGCGACCAGCATGAAGGGCTGGGTGTGATAGGTCACGGTAGCCACCGCGATGGACGCATGCGCGTAGGCGGAAAACAGCAGGATCCAGTTGACGATCAACGCGACGCCGCCTACCGCTGCCAGTCCAGCCTGCCTTCGATTCAATACGCCCCGGCGTAACAGACCCAAGCCGGCACAGACCAACAGCATGGCGCCCGCTCCGAAAGCGCAGCGCCAGAACACGACGGAAGCAGGCGGCATCCGGGTTTCGAGCACGAACCAGCCAACCGTGCCGGAGATGACCATCGCTGTGGTCATCTCCAGGATTCCCCGAGTCCGGATGTTCATTGGCAGATCCTTTAGGAAGGCAGGTCGTTCGACATGTCAAACGTTTGGACGATATGATGTCCATAACGACGACTTTCGTCAAACCGAACAATCGTTTCCGATAGAGAACAAAATGCCCTCTTCTTCCCCAGTTGCCCCGCCCTCGCCCATCGGCCTGCTGTCCGCGTCGCTCAGACGGGAGCGTGAGCGCATGGGCCTGTCCATTTCCGAGTTGGCCAAGCGAGCTGGCATCGCCAAATCCACCTTGTCGCAGCTTGAGGCGGGTGTCGGAAACCCGAGCTTGGAGACGCTCTGGACCTTGGCGATGGCCCTGGACGTCCAGGTGACGCGGTTGATTGCCCAACCAAAAACCCGCGTCCAGGTCATCCGCGCCAATGAAGGTGCCACGGTGGCGTCGGAGCAGGCCCACTACGCGGCCACCCTGCTGGCAGTCTGTCCAATAGGTGTGCAGCGTGATCTCTATCGGCTCGCGGTCGAGCCTGGCGCGCCTCGCCTGTCTGAACCGCATCCGCCCGGCACGATTGAACACGTCGTGCTGTGTCGCGGGCGAGCCCAGCTGGGGCCGACCGACCACCCCGTCGAACTGTCCGCAGGCGACTACGCGAGCTATTCAGCGGACCAGCCCCACACGTTCGAAGCGCTCGAAGCCGGAACCACCGCCATTATGTTGATCGAGCATACGTAGGGCGCGGCGCGGGTCTTACTTTTTTCCCACGCCTGCTGCATCGCGATCGAGACGGACGGGAGAGCCACTCCAACTTCAGTAAGTAGAGACCGCCCCGTCGAGATCGACCCGGTCATGGATTGCGGGGAGCCAGGCCCGCGGGAGCGAGGCGCTTCACGGGGTGCAAGCGGTTCAAGGGCGAATATGACCGGCAGCGTGCCTACATGCGTCGACCCATGGGATCAACCAGAACGTGCTTCAGAACCTGCTTCATTTCGCGCCCCTGATAACCGCCGCCATGACCTGCGTGACGGCGCTGATCTGGGTCGTCTACCTGAGTTTTTTCCTGCGCAGCTACCGCCGGCAGCAGCGACCGTCCATCCTGATCACGTCGGGCGCGGGCAAGGACCTGGATGCGCACTGTTTCGTGACCAACCTGGGGCTGGAACCGGTCTACCTGCTCGATGTGGTTATCGATCTGATCGACCCTGCCGGCAAGGTCGTGCGCGCGGTCATTCCCGAACGCACAGAGAGATGGAGCCACGCTGCTCCCGGGGACGATGATGATGTGCGCCGTGCGACCAACGTGGGGGCGCTCAGTAGTGGCGGCGAACGTGACCTGGGGCGATTCCGGACCCTGATCGAGCGCGCCAGCACGGAGAACCCGGACATCGCCGCCGAGACCGCCTTCACCAGCCTGGAAGTGACCGTGGTGACGGTCACCGCGAGCCAGGCAGAGCTATGTGGGGCTTCGCGCTGCTACGGCATTGAGCATCGCGCAGATGGCCACGCTCGACTGAAGGCAAGAACCATCAAAGCGCGACAGCTGCAGGGTTACTTTGCGCGACGCAACTTGACCCGCTTGTTGACCGCTCAGCTGGAATCCAAGGCTGCAGGCTGACGGCTATCGGCCACTGGCAAACCCCTGCTGTGACCAGGTCGCAAGGCGGCGAGGGGCATTGGAGGAGTCTGGCGGAGAGAGTGGGATTCGAACCCACGGAAGGTTTGACCCTTCGCCGGTTTTCAAGACCGGTGCCTTAAACCGCTCGGCCATCTCTCCGTATCGGTAGCGCACTCCGCGCCCCGCGTGCCCGGGTCATTGCAACCCGGGCATCCGGTCGGGGCAGCGCCCCTTCCGGCATGGCTCCCCGGCACTGGCCGGGGGTCGCATTCTCGCATTTCAGGTGAGGTTTGCCCACCCGACCCCACCGCACCCGCCATCCAGACGCGCCTCGTTCACATTGGCTGAACCAGGACCGATGGCCGCCCCGGCAGTAAGTTCCGTGTAAGTCCAGCCAGCCAAAGCTCAGCGCGCCCTCCCAAGACGCCCTCCGCATGCTCAAGTCTGTGCTCGCCCTTTCGCTGCTTGCCCCCACCACTGTCCTGGCCCAAGGCGTTTCCAGCAGCGCCGACCTGCTCGCCGATGCCAAGGATGACCGCTGGTCAGTGGGCGTGGCCGTCGCCGTCCGCGACAGCCCCTACGTGGGCGAAGGCACCCGTGTCCGCCCGCTTCCACTGGTCACCTACGACGGCGACCGCTTTTTCTGGCGGGGCATTTCCGGCGGCGTCCACCTGGTGCAGAGCGAGGCCTTCTCGCTGGACGCGGTGCTGGCCGGCCGGTTCGATGGGTTCGACATCCGCGATCTGTCCCGGGCCGGCCTCGCCCGCAATGGCCTGGACGCCACCATCCTGGAAGACCGGGACGACGCGCTGGATGCGGGCCTGGCCGCCAGCTGGCGCGGCAGCGCCGGCGAGCTCAAGGTAAGTGCCCTTGCCGACGTCACCAACGCCAGCGGCGGGTATGAGCTTGCCGTGGATTACGCCTACGCCCTGCAGTGGGGCCGCACCACCGTGGTGCCTGGCGCGGGGGTGCGTTGGATGTCCAGCGACCTGGTCAACTACTACTACGGCACCCTGGATGAAGAGGTCCGCCGGGGGGCGCCGCGCTACCAGCCGGGTTCGGCGGTGGTGCCACAGGTGAGCATCAGCTTCTCCCGCCCTGTGGGCGAGAAGTGGCGGGTGCTCGGTGGCGTGGACTACAGGTTCCTGCCCAGCGAACTGACCCACAGCCCGCTGCTTGAGCCAGACACGAACGGGTCGGCCGGGGTGCGCCTGGGAATCTCGCGGAGCTTCTGATCGTCCATACTTGACGCTGCGCACCCATGGCCCTGTCCTTGCCCATCCCGGCCGTTTCCAACCGCGTCGCCCTGGTGGAGGACCACCCTCGCCTGGCCATGTTGGTCGAGCGGGGGTTGGGTGCAGCCGGCATCGCCGTGGATACGTTTGCCACGCTTGAGGCGGCGTGGCACGGCCTGCTTCGCCTGCCCTACGCGTTGGCGATCGTGGACCGCGGCCTGCCCGATGGCGACGGCCTGACGCTGATCAAGCGGTTGCGCGCCGCCGACAACCAGCTGCCGTGCCTGATGCTCACTGCCAAGGATGCGCTGCACGATCGCGTGGCCGGTCTTGACGCGGGGGCCGACGACTACCTGCCCAAGCCGTTCGCCATCGAGGAACTCACCGCGCGCGTGCGTGCCCTGATGCGTCGTCCCGTGGAATACCGCGCGCCCCAGCTTGCCTACCATGGCCTGCAGGTTCTGCCGGAGCTGGGCTGCATGCGTCATCAGGTGGAACAGGTCAGCCTGGCACCGGCCGAGCTGCAGCTCATCATCCTGCTGGTGCGGTCCGCCGGCCAGATCGTGCGGCGATCCGCGCTGGAAGCGGCAGCCTGGGGCGTGTCAGAGGCGGTGACGCCCAATGCCCTGGACGTGGCATTGCATCGCCTACGGAAAAAACTGGGCGCGATCGACGCCCCGCTGACCATTCTCAACGTCCGTAACCTGGGCTTCTCGCTGCTCCGTTCCGATGTTGGGTAGCCTTACCGGCCGCCTGATGACCGGCACGATGCTGGCGGTGCTGGTCACGGCGCTGGTGGCCGGCCTGGTGATGCGGGAACTGACCTCGGCACGGCAACCAGACCGCCTGCTTCGCGCCGAAGTGCAGGAAGAGCTTGAGCACATCACCGAAGGCCTGCGCACCGATGCAGCCGGGAACCTGCAGGTGGTGCTGAAGCCACAGAACGCTACCTACGATGCGATGACCAAGGACTCGGCCTACCTCCTCACGGATACTGCCGGGCACACGGTACTGCAGAGTTCGCCCGGTCCCGCGCTGGATGTGCTCAAGGCGTTGCCATCCGGCGTGAACAGCATGACCGTCACAAGCAACGGCATTGCCACGCGGCTCTACGTCATGGAGGCGCCCGTGGACTGCCGGGGCCAGCACTACACTGCGCGGGTGGCGCGCAGCGAAAGACTCGTGGAAACGCTGAGCGAGTATGCCGGCAGGCTGTACCTTCGGGCGGCCGTGGTGACCCTGTTGCTGGCGCTGCTCACGTTCACCATCGCGGTGTACTGGACCATTCGACGCATGGTGCGCCCGCTCCGGCAGGTTTCGGCGGTGGCTGCGCAGGTAGGGCCGCGGAACCTGGGCACACGGCTCCGCACGGAAAACCTGCCCTCGGAAGTGATTCCGTTGATCGACGCCTTCAACGCCGCGCTGGTGCGCCTGGAGAACGGCTTCCGCGTGCAACAGGAGTTCCTGGCATCGGCGGCGCACGAACTGAAAACACCGCTGTCGCTGTTGACGGCCGAAATTGAACTGAGCAGCGCCACCAACAGGGAGGTGCTGCTGCAGGACGCCGGGCACATGGCGCGCCAGATTCATCAGCTGCTGCACCTTGCCGAAGTGAGCGAGGCGCACAACTACACCTTCGCGCCGGTTCGCCTTGCGCAGATCATCCAGGATGCGGCCGGGTACCTGGTTCGCGTGTCCGGGCAACGCTCGGTGAGCGTCGATGTGCACGACCAGGCCGGCGACGTGCTTCTGCCGGCAGATGCGTCGGCGCTGTTCGTGCTGGCCAAGAATCTGATTGAGAACGCCATCCACCACGCGCCCGTGGGCGGCCAGGTGCGCGTTGACGTGTTCCCCGCGGGCTTGAGCGTGCAGGACGATGGCCCCGGCGTGACACCGGCGCACCAGTCACTGCTGTTCAAGCGCTTCTGGCGCGCCAATCCCCGTGACAGCACCGGCGCGGGGCTGGGGTTGGCGATCTGCCTGGAGATCTGCACGTCGCATGGGTGGGGCCTTCGGTATGAAGACGCTCCAGGCGGTGGCGCGCGATTTGTCGTGGAGACGGGTACGGCGCCTGCTTCCCCGTCTAGCCTTGTGCCCTGATACGCAACGCGCTCGGCCGCCTACCCGCACCCACCGCACCAAAAGGCAGATTTGCAACAAATTGCGTGCCCAACGCGAGCCAGTTCGTGCATTGTCAGATGCCTGCCAAAAGACCATGCCCGAGCTGCCCAATGAACGTGCTGAAACTTGCCCGCCTTCGTCCGTTGATGTCGCTGGAGACCGTGGCCAGCGCTTTCGGAGAGCATTGGGTGCCGCCAGGAGAGGACGGACACCTGACCTGCACGCCAGACAGCGTCAGCGCACGCCTCGATGCTGAGGGGCGCCTTGGCTACATCACGTTCCTGCGTACTTTTCCGGGGCATGGGGTGATCGACGGATTACATATCGGCATGACGCTTGCCGATGCCCGCAATGTGCGCCCGACGCTGCAGCCTGCAGACAGGGACGACGATGAACTGGAAGGGTGGTCACGTCATTCCGACATCACGGACGACGGATTCCGCCTGAAGCTTGGTGTTCATGAGGAGGTAGTCAGGAGCATCGAGCTATCCCAGCCCCTGCCCGTCTATCGAGACCGGCAGCTTCCAGCCGCCGTTCCCTCCCTGACTCACGCGTTTGACCTGACGCTCGAGCCCCAACGTGAGCTGGCGATGCGCGCACGCGGCCCCGAATGGGCCGGTGGATGGGCGCTCGGCCTTCCTCCGGGCATCACACCTCAGCAGTGGCCATTGAGCCCTGTGTCCGGTCACCCCATGAGACATGCATTCACCCTGCACCTCCCGCCGGAGTACCGCACACAAGGGCAGCATCTGGCTTGCCTGAGCCTGTTTGTCGATGATCAGTTCGAGGAACTGGAAGCGAACGAAGAGGTAACGTCCTTTTTTGATGCTGCACTTTCCCCGGAGGCACCCGCCGACGAGGCGCTTCTTCCTTTCTGGCAACACCTTCAAGCCCGGCACCCTCGCCAACATGACATGGAAGACATTCTAGGCACGCGCTACACGGCCATCTGGCTGACGCAGAAGGAGTTCGACGCGCCGCTATGCCTGCCACCGATGCTTCCATCTGCACATCTGACCGGTGCGCCAGGCTGGATGACGCAGAGCTATGCAGAGTGTTTCCCTGACGTCTGGGCGTACACATGCGACGAACAGACATCGCAGCACGGTGCGGAGGTGGGATGCGTATCCGGCATCAGCATCGCCCGGCCCATTCGATCGTCGTTGCGCGAAAACGACCCAAATGTCGGCAAACCGGCTCGCGAGTGGGAGCACGAGTGCACGCTGAGTGGCTATGTTCCCGCATACAGCGACAAGGGCGTCGCGCTTGATCTAGGCCGTTGGCGCGCACCTGCACACCTGGGTGGCACCATGATTCCGAACCAGGGCTACCCTGACTTCGGGCCGCACTACCTGGAGTTCGAAGAGTATTTTGGCGGCTTCAATTTCGGTGGCGGGAATGCACAGATGGACCTGGAGAAAATGGAGCTGGATTGGGCCTGCGGGTGACAGGCTGCCGCTGACTCGATCAAAAAGGCCCCGTCACCCGGGGCCGTTTGCGTTCAATCCAGCCCTCCGCCAATGGCAGCGGCTCAGCCCGCATCCACCGCCAACGCACCCAGCGCACTGGCCCGGATCTTCTCCTTGGCCCGCTCGCACGCGCCACCGCAATCCAGGCGCGAGGCCTCCAGCTGCGGCGGCAGGTGTTCGGCCAGGAAGTCGATGAACACACGCACGGCAGGCAGCAGGCCGCGGCGCGAGGCGAAGACGGCGTGGCACACGCCCTGCGGCAGCGACCATTCCGGCAGCACCACTTCCAGCTCGCCGCTGCGCACGGCGTCGGCGCAGACGGTCTCGGGCAGCATGGTGATGCCGAAACCGTCCTTGACCATGCTCTGCAGCAGCGGGAAGTCGAACCCGGCCACGCGCGGCTGCAGGTCCACCCGACGCACGGCACCATCGGGGCCATGCAGTTCCCAGCGCTGGCGGGCTTCGTCTTCGCTGATGCTCAGGGTGACGTGGTTAGCCAGTTCGTCCGGGTCCTTGGGGCGCCCGGCGCGGTCGAGGTACTTCGGGCTGGCCACCAGCAGTTCCTGCACCTGGCCGAAGCTGCGCATGACCAGGCTGCCGTCATCGTCCAGCCGCGAACGCACGCGCAGGGCGACGTCGTAGCCTTCGTTGATGATGTCCACGCGGCGGTTGCTGATGTTCAGCTGCAGGCGCACCTTGGGGTACTGCGCCAGGAACTTGGGCAGCAGCTTGGGCAGCTGCATCTGCGCCAGCGAGACCGGCACGCTGGCGCGCACCAGGCCGCGGGGCTCGGCACTGAGCCGGTCCACCACTTCGCGCGCGGCCTGGGCCTCGGCGAGCATGGTCTGGGCGTGGCGGTGCACGCTGGTGCCCACGTCGGTGACGGCGAAGCGGCGCGTGGAGCGCTGCAGCAGGCGCACGCCGAGGTCGGTTTCCAGCTGGCTGATACGCCGGCTCAGGCGGGATTTGGGGATGCCCAGCGCGCGTTCGGCCGCGGCAAAACCGCCGTGGTCGACCACCATGGCGAAGTAGTAGAGATCGTTTAGGTCGTGCATACCGAAGTTCCAGATATAGAACAATACGTGGTATTCAACCACCTTTATCCCAGCCAAGCAACAACCTAACCTGTTCTCCGTCGGCGGCGCCTTGCCCGCCCCTTCCCAGATAACAGGTGATTGCCATGAAGCTTCTTCACATCGATGCCAGCGTCCTTGGCGACAACTCGGTTTCCCGCCAGCTCTCCGCCGCCGTGGTCCAGCAGTGGCGCGACCAGGTGCCGGACCTGGAAGTGACCTACCGCGACCTGGACGCTCAGCCCGTTGCGCACCTGCGCAGCAGCTCGTTGGCCCAGTCCGACGCGGCGGAAGTAGCCGACGCGGCGCTGGTGCTGGAGCAGTTCCTGGCCGCCGACGTGGTGGTTATCGGCTCCCCAATGTACAACTTCAGCGTGGCCTCCACCCTCAAGGCGTGGATCGACCGCCTGGCGGTGGCCGGCAAGACCTTCAAGTACACCGACACCGGCCCGGTGGGCCTGGCCGGCGGCAAGCGCGTGATCGTGGCCAGCAGCCGCGGCGGCCTGCACACCGGCGCCCCGACCGACTTCCAGGACCCGTACCTGCGCCAGGTGTTCGCGTTCTTCGGGATCGACGATGTCGAATTCGTGCGCGCCGAGGGCATCGCCTACTCGCCGCAGCACCGCACCGACGCCATCGCCCAGGCGCTGGCCGCGCTGCCGCAGCCGCGTGAGCTGGCTGCTGCCTAAGGTGTAACACCACGCCGTTCCTCCTCGTCGTGGCGGCGTGGCGCGCAGCACCGGTTTTCCCTCCCCCGCCGGTGTTGCGCCTGATGGCCCCTTTTTGGGGCCATCTTCTTTTTCAATGGCGCAACTGCGACGTTGGTGCTGGGCGGGGCGTGAGCGCTTTATTAGGCTGGTCGCCTACCAAGTTCAGGACGGACCCGCATGCGCTATCTGGTCGTTGCTCCGCACCGGAGTGAATTCCCCCACCCCATCACGCTGGCGCGTGGCCAGGCGCTGCAGGTGGGCGAGCGTTATGAAGGCGCGGAAGGCTGGGACGACTGGTACCTGTGCGAAGCCGCCGACCAGGCACCGGGCTGGGTGCCGGCGCAAGTGATCGGGCGGGATGCGCAGGGCGATGCGTTTGCGCAGGAAGACTACTGCGCACGCGAGCTGGACGTGGACCCGGATCAGGTGCTGCTGGGTGGGCGCGTGCTGAACGGCTGGGCGTGGTGCGCGCCGATGGGCGGCGGTATTGAAGGGTGGGTGCCGTTGCGGGTGTTGCAGGCCATCTAAGAGCCATCCCATGGGTGGCTGAACGTAATCCCCGGACCGGGCCGCGGCCACCCGCGCAGCCACCCATGGGGTGGCTCTACCCCCCGCCGCCGCCCCCGCCGAGGCGAGGCACACACAAAAAACCCGCCGTTCGGCGGGTTTTTCGTGGATCAGGCGATGGTGTCCAGACCGCCCA
>NZ_QAIW01000429.1:11392-11728 GCF_003061285.1 Stenotrophomonas sp. HMWF003
CTGCCGTCTGCGTTCTGGTAGTTCTCCATCACCGCGATCATCGCGCGGCCCACGGCCACGCCGGAGCCGTTGAGGGTGTGCAGCAGCTCGGGCTTGCCGGTGTCCGGATTGCGCCAGCGGGCCTGCATGCGGCGCGCCTGGAAATCACCACAGTTGGAGCACGAGGAGATCTCGCGGTAGGTGTCCTGCGAGGGCAGCCACACTTCCAGGTCGTAGGTCTTCACCGCGGCAAAGCCCATGTCGCCGGTGCACAGCAGCACCTTGCGGTACGGCAGGCCCAGCGTTTCCAGCACCACTTCGGCGCAGCGGGTCATCCGCTGGTGTTCGTCTTCGCTC
>NZ_QAIW01000429.1:11738-12919 GCF_003061285.1 Stenotrophomonas sp. HMWF003
TGGTGCTGGCGGATCATGCCGCGCACGTCGCGGCCGCCGCTGCCGGCTTCGGCGCGGAAGCACAGCGAATGGGCGGTCATGCGCAGCGGCAGCTGGTCGGCGTCGATGATCTCGTCGCGCACGATGTTGGTGAGCGGCACTTCCGAGGTCGGGATCAGGTACCGGGTGGACTCGCCCACCGCGGTCTTGAACAGGTCGTCCTCGAACTTGGGCAGCTGGCTGGTGCCGCGCAGCGAGTCGGCATTGACCAACGCCGGCACGTTGGTTTCCTGGTAGCCGTGGGTGTCGGTGTGCAGGTCCAGCATGAACTGGGCCAGCGCGCGGTGCAGGCGGGCCAGCGGGCCGCGCAGCACAGTGAAGCGCGAGCCCGACAGCTTGGCCGCGGTTTCCGCGTCCAGCCAGCGGTTGCGGGCGCCCAGCTCCACGTGGTCCAGCACCGGGAAGTCGAAGCTGCGCGGGGTGCCCCAGCGCTTCTGCTCCACGTTCTCGGTTTCGTCCGCGCCGGCCGGCACGTCGTCGCCGGGCAGGTTGGGAATACCCAGGGCGATGGCTTCGATCTTGTCGCGCAGTTCGTCCAGGGCCACTTCCGAGGCCTTCAGCTCGTCCGCGAACGCGGCCACTTCGGCCATGATCGCCGAGACGTCTTCGCCCTTGGCCTTGGCCTGGCCGATGGCCTTGGAGCGGCTGTTGCGCAGGCTCTGCAGTTCCTGGGTGCGCACCTGGATGCGCTTGCGGTCTGCTTCCAGCGACTCCAGCCCGGACACATCCAGCTCGAAACCGCGCGAGGAGCGCAGGCGTTCGGCAAGGTCGGCGGGGTGTTGGCGAAGCAGGGCTGGATCAAGCATGGCGTGTGCGATGGGGTTGGGACTGGAGGGGGATTATCGCCTGTTATGCGGATTTCTGCCGCCCGGGGGCCGTCATGTACCCCTCAGTCATTGCGGGCGTGGCAGAATCGGGGGGTTCACTACGGTATGGCTCATGTCCGCTTCCCGCTCTTCGTCTGGCAAGAACATCACCTTCCACCTGCCCCGGCGCAGCCTGATGATCGCCGGCATCGCCTTCGGCGTTGGCGTGCTGCTGTTCCTGGTGGTGTGGCTGAGCAGCCGCAACGACGACTTCTACAAGGCCGGCCCGGCGGCAACGCCGCAGCAGGTGGCCGACATCGAGCCGCTGCCCGAGCC
>NZ_QAIW01000430.1:0-2074 GCF_003061285.1 Stenotrophomonas sp. HMWF003
GTTGCACACGTGATTGTTGCATCGCAATATCAATCAGGTTAAAAAACCGTAAACCCCGCTGCACCGCCCACCCCACGTCCCGGAGAGACCCCGCATGAACCACGCCACGCGCTGTACCGCCGCCGCTGTGCTCTGCGCCGCCCTGCTTGCCCCGTTTGCCGCCAGTGCCCAGGACGAGGCCGAATCGCCGTTCAGCTGGAACGTCACCGCCGTGTCCGACTACGTGTTCCGTGGCGTGTCCCAGACCGATGAAGACCCGACCCTGCAGGCCGGCTTCACCTACACCTCGCCGGTGGGCCTGTACGCGGGCGTGTGGGGGTCGGGCGTGGACTTCGGGCCGGGCGACCCGAGCACGGAGGTCGACTACCTGATCGGCTACGGGGTGGATGTCACCGACGGGGTCAATTTCGACGTGCTGCTCAACCGCTATACCTATCCGGGCGCCAGCGAGCTGAACTACAACGAGCTGATCACCACCACCACCTTCGCCGAGCAGTACAAGCTGACGGTGGCCTACACCGACGATCTGTCCGGCTCCGATACCAAGAGCTGGTACTACGCGGTGGGCGGCGAGTGGGGCCTGCCCAATGACTTCACGCTGAGCGCGAACGTGGGCCGCACCTCGCTGGAAACCGATTTCGGCAAGGACTACACCGACTTCAACGTCGGCGTGAGTCGCCAGTTCGGCTTGTTCAACCTGGGCCTGGGGTACCACGGTACCGATGGCGCCGGTCGCGACAACAACGGCAAGCTGGCCGACAACCGCGTGGTGTTCACCGTGGCCGTGGGTAAATGACCTGAGGCTGCGATGGGCATGAAAAAGGCGCCGAAAGGCGCCTTTTTCGTTTGCCGGTCGGTACCGGGTTGCCTCAGTTCCAGCTCAGCACGACCTTGCCGGCCTTGCCCTGTTCCATCAGGTCGAAGCCCTTCTGGAAGTCGTCGATCGGCAGCTGGTGGGTGAGCACCTTGCCGAGCGGGAAGCCGGACAGCACCAGCTGGGTCATCTTGTACCAGGTCTCGTACATCTTGCGGCCGTAGATGCCCTGCACGGTCAGGCCCTTGAAGATGATCTTGTCCCAGTCGCAGCCGGCGCCCTTGGGCATGATGCCGAGCATGGCGATCTTGCCGCCGTGGTACATGCAGTCGAGCATGTCGTTGAAGGCGCGCGGGTTGCCGCTCATTTCCAGGCCGACGTCGAACCCCTCCATGTGCAGGTCCTTCATGACGTCCTTGAGCGAGGTGTTGGACACGTTGACGACGCGGGTGGCGCCCATGTCCGCGGCCAGCTTGAGGCGGAAGTCGTTGACGTCGGTGACCACCACGTTGCGCGCGCCGATGTGCTTGCAGATGCCGGCGGCGATGATGCCGATGGGGCCGGCGCCGGTGATGAGCACGTCTTCGCCGATGACGTTGAACTCCAGCGCGCAGTGCGCGGCGTTGCCGTACGGGTCGAAGAAGGCGGCCAGCTCGGACGGGATCTGGTCGGGGATGGGCCACAGGTTGCTGGCCGGCATCACCATGTATTCGGCGAAGGCGCCGTTGACGTTGACGCCGATGCCGACGGTGTTGGGGCACAGGTGCGGGCGGCCGCCCCGGCAGTTGCGGCAGTGGCCGCAGACGATGTGGCCTTCGGCCGAGACGCGCTGGCCGAGCTCATAGCCGGTGACGCCGGGGCCGATTTCGGCGATGCGGCCGACGAATTCGTGGCCGATGGTCAGGCCGGGCTTGATGGTGCGCTGGCTCCATTCGTCCCACAGGTAGATGTGCAGGTCGGTACCGCAGATGGCGGTCTTTTCCAGCTTGATCAGGACCTCGTTCGGGCCCGGGGTGGGGACCGGAACCTCTTCCAGCCAGATGCCCTTGGCGGCTTCACGCTTGACCAGGGCCTTCATTGTTTGCTGCGCCATCGGGGTGGAACTCGTCTGGGGGAAAACGCGGATTATAGGGCCGCGGACGGTTTTCCCATGTTGCATTGCGGGTGGTTTAGCGGGGGTAGCAGCGCCTCCCTTTTCCGTGGCGAGGGGACGGGGCCACCCTGGCCGGGACACGCCAGAGCCCATCCATGGTGCTCGAT
>NZ_QAIW01000430.1:2109-2875 GCF_003061285.1 Stenotrophomonas sp. HMWF003
CCTCCGGACAGAGTGTCGCAAGCGCGGGGAGGTAGAGCCGGGCTCTGCCCGGCTGGCAGGTGCCGCTCGCCTGCCCGGCGGGCACCCCATGACTTCCGGGCATCGGGCCGGGGCAGGGGGCTGGGCTACACTCGGCGGTTCTTTCACCAGGGGCTGCTCAATGCGCTCGAACCTGCTCGCTTTCTCCGTCGTCGCCAGCCTTGGGCTGGTCCAGGTCGCCCATGCCGCTGAAGGCATGTGGGTGCCGCAGCAGCTGCCGGAGATTGCCGGGCCGCTCAAGCAGGCCGGTCTGAAGCTGTCGGCCGAGCAGATCTCCAACCTCACCGGCGACCCGATGGGCGCGGTGGTGGCGTTGGGCGGCTGCACGGCCAGCTTCGTGTCCCCGCAGGGTCTGGTGGTGACCAACCACCATTGCGCGTACGGCGCGATCCAGCTGAACTCGACCGCCGAGAAGAACCTGATCAAGGACGGCTTCAACGCGCCGACCCTGAAGGACGAGCTGAGCGCCGGCCCGAATGCGCGCGTGTTCGTGCTCGACCAGATCACCGACGTGACCGCGCAGGCCAAGGCCGCGATCGCCGCCGCCGGCAAGGACCCGCTGGCCCGCACCCGCGCGCTGGACGCCTTCGACAAGGCCCAGACCGCCGCCTGTGAAGCCGATGCCGGTTTCCGCTGCCGTCTCTTCAGCTTCTCCGGTGGCAACACCTACCGGCTGTTCCGCAACATGGAAATCAAGGACGTGCGCCTGGTCTATGCGCCCCCGGGC